>NZ_JBHYIK010000051.1:8335-67947 GCF_042739735.1 Amycolatopsis sp. NPDC059027
GCGGTCGGCGCGTTCTCGCCCTCGCTCCCGGGCCTCCGGCCTGGTAAGGAGTCCTTCACGGCCCCGCGAGAGTGACCACGGGCACGGCGAAAAGCGCTGGCTGCTCGTCGGTGCGGCTGATTAAAGTTCCGCCCGTGCATCGGATCTTCCTCGTCACCCCACCCCCCGCCTCCTGAGCGGGGTGTGTGAGCCCGCGCGGCGAACGGCCGTGCGGGCGGCCGATGCTGCCCATCGGTTCCGCTGAATCCGGCCGGTCCGGTCGCTGATTCCCCACGCCCCGCGTCGTCGAACGTCCCTTTCCTTCGACGCTGGAGCGTTTCCCGATGTCCGTTTCCGTTGCCCTGCCGGCGCGTGCCCGCTCGTCGGCCGCGCTGCTGTTCGCCGGTGTCCTGTGGGGAACCGGCGGCCTCGCCGGTTCGCTGCTCGCCTCCCGTGCGGGCCTGCATCCGTTGTCCGTCGCGACGTACCGGCTGCTCGTCGGCGGTCTCGCCGGCGGCCTGTACGTCGCGCTGTCCGGTGGATTACGCGGAATTCCCCGTACCGCAGGGGTGTTCCGCAGGCTGCTCGCCGTCGGCGGTTTGCTGGCGCTGTTCCAGACCTGCTACTTCGCCGCCGTGTCGCTGAGTTCGGTCAGCATCGCCACGATGACGACGATCGGTGCCGTGCCGGTCCTGCTCACGATCGCCGACGCGGTGCGCGGGCGGCGGTTCCCGCGTGGCTGGACGCTCGTCTCGGTCGGCGGTGCCGTCGCCGGGCTGGTCCTGCTGCGCTGGTCGCCGGGCGGGACGGGCGACCCCGCCGGGACCTCGGCGGGCATCGGGCTCGCCCTGGTGGCCGCGGCCGGGTTCGTCGCGCTGACGCTGGTCACCGCGCGCCCCGTCGATGGCCTGGAACCGTTGCCCACCACGGTGTTCGGCTGCCTGGCAGGCGGTGTGCTGCTCAGCCCGGCCGCCGCGTGGTTCGGCATGGGGCTGCCCGCGCGCATGGACGTCCTCGCGCTGGTGTGTTACTTCGGGATCGTGCCGACGGCGCTGGCCTACGCGGCGTACTTCCGGGGACTGACCGGCGCGCATCCGGTGCTCGGCGCGCTGGCGGCGTTGCTCGAACCGCTGACCGCGTCGGTGCTGTCGGTGCTCCTGCTCCACGAACGGCTCGGCGCCGTCGCGTGGTGCGGGGCGGCACTGCTGGCCGGTGCGCTGGTCGTCGGCTACTGGCGGCCCGAACCACGCTGACCTTTGGCGGGGCCGTGCCGGGGCGGCCCCGCTAACGCGGCTCCAGCGGCAGCGCGCGGCCGAGGATGGCGAACGGCCGGGGATCGCCGGCGAAGTGGTAGTCCCGCAGCACGTCGGCGAACTCGAGGCGGCGATAGAGTTTCCACGCCCTGCTGGTGCCCTCGGGAGTGGACAGCAGCACGTTCGCGCTCGGCACGCCGTCGAGCAGCCTGCGCAGCAGGTCCTCGCCGATCTGCTTGCCCTGGTTCTCCGGGCGGACGTGGATCTCGGTCAGCTCGAAGTAGTCCGCGAGCCACCGGTCGGCCTCGGCGGGGCCCGACCGCCGGGTCAGCCCGTGCCGCACCTGTTCGTGCCACCACTGCCCGGCACGGCCGGTGTAGCCGTAGGCCACCCCGAGCAGGACGTCGTCGGAGTCCAGCGCGGCCACGCACCGCCAGCCCGCGCGCAGCGCGTGGGTGAGCCACATCGGCGCGCGCTGCTCGGCGGTGCCCTCGGGATAGTGCATCGCGTTCACGTAGATGGACAGCGCCTCGGGCAGCCGGGCTCGGAACTCGTCCGCGGTCAGCTGGACGTAGCGGGCGACACGGGACGACATCGCGGTCACGGCCGCCCATCCTCCCCCTCGGCGGCTACCGCGGCCGGGATGCCCCCGGTCAGCGCGACCAGGCCGGCGAACGTCGTGGGGTAGACCGACTTGGGGTGTCCGGCGGCGGCCCACACCACGGCGTGCTCCTCGAGCGCGGTGTCGACGAGCGTGGTCAGCTTCGCCGGGTGCCCGACCGGGGCGACGCCGCCGATCGGCTGCCCGGTGTGCGCCCGGACGAAGTCCGCGTCCGCCTTGCCCACCTCGTCGGCACCGACGAGCCGCGCGAGCCGATCGGTGTCGGCGCGGTGGCCGCCGGAGGTGAGCGCCAGGAGCGCCGTCTCGGCGTCGCCGGTGCGGGCCCGGAAGATCAGGCTGTTCGCGATGGCGGCGACCGGGACGCCCAGCGCTTCGGCGGCCTGTGCCGCGGTGCGGACCTCCGCGGGCAGGACCCGGATGCCGTCGGCCGCTTCCGTCTGGCCGGCTTCGGCGAGCGCGGCGGCGACTTTCGCGACGGCGGGGTGGTCGAGGCTGCTCATGACCTCAATGAGATCACGTGCCGGGTCCGGTGTCGTGCACCACGCCCCGAATCCGCCGCCGGGGTTGAGCGAACGGCCCGTCCGGGGTTACTCTGGAAATTGTTCGAACAGACGTTCGACATCTGGTGAGCGCGCACCGGTCAGGTGCCCGGCGCGGGGACGGGGGAAGCGTCTCGGCACCGGGCACCCCCCGGGCACTCGCGCTGGAGGAGGGTCGTCATGTCCGTTTCGGCAGAGGGTGCTGCGAAGTGGAAGCGCGGCACCGAACTGACCCAGGACCGTGCCGTGGCCGGAGGCCGTGACACGGCGAATTCCTTGTCTCCCATGGACTTGTCTTCGATCGAGAATGGGCAGGCCCCGCTGCCGATGCCGTTGCGCCCGCCCGCTCCGCCCGCGGCGGCCGGGCTCCTGGCGCAGGCCAGGCGCGGTCTCGCCGAGGCCGAGCGGGAGCCGGAACCGGCGGAGCGGTTCGTCGGCGCCTATCTGGCGGCGCTGCGTGGCGCCGCGGCGGTGCTCGCCGCGCGGGGCCGCCCGCACCGGGGCCGGGCGCGCCCGGCCAGCGGCTGGGTCCTGCTCGACGCCGTCGCCCCCGAACTGAAGGAGTGGTCCGCCTTCTTCGCGGCCAATTCGGCCACCCGCGCGGCCGCGCAGGCCGGGATCACCGGCAAGGTGACCCCGGAGCTGGCCGCCGGGCTGCTGCGGGCCGCCGCGATGTTCCTGGAGCTGGTCCGGCGCGTGGTCCACGGCCTGCCGATCACCGGGGAAGCCCATGTCGCGTGAGCATGGCCTCCTCCACCAGAAACGGATACTGGAGGCGCTGTCCGCCGAGAGCCTGGTGCTCGGCGAAGCGCTGGGCACCGCCTCGGCCGACGCGCCGGTCCCCGCTTGCCCCGGCTGGTCGCTCGGCGAGGTCGTCCGGCACGTCGGGAGCGTGTACCGCATGGTCCGGCGGTGGCTGCTGGACGGCCGCCGGCCGGACGCCTGGCAGAGCGATCCGGCCGAAGGGCAGTCGCTGGCGGAGTTCTTCGCGGCGGCGCGGCTGGGACTGATCGAGGAACTGGCCGCGCACGACCCGGAAACCCACGCCGACACCTGGTGGCCGGTGGACCGGACATACGGGTTCTGGCGGCGCCGGATGCTGCACGAGACGGTCGTGCACCGGGCGGACGCCCAGCAGGCGGCCGGGCAGGCCGCGCCGGTGATCGACGAGGACATCGCGCTCGACGGGATCGACGAGGCGCTGGCGCTGTGGTTCGGGCAGAAGCTGCCGATGCTCGGGCTCACCGGGACCAGGACGGGGTCGGTCGGTGTGCTGACCGGCGGGCACAGCTGGATCGCGCGGGCCGGGCCCGAGGAACTGGTCGCCTGGCGGTGTTCGCCCGAGGAAGCCGAGCGGGCCGACGACGTCGTGTCGGGCCACCCTCAGCGGATTTTTCTCTGGCTGTGGGGCAGGGCCTCGCCGAGCGCGGTGTCGGTGCGCGGCAGCCGTGACCTCGCGGCCCAGCTGTGGGCGCTGCTGCGGCTCGCCACCCGATGAAGGACCCGGAGTGTGGGGAAGCATGTCCGGGAACTGTCGGGGGTGGCCGCTAGCGTTCCGGGGGTGAGCACTCGCCTGGTGAACCTGACCGTGGACGCGGCGGATCCCGGGGAGCTGGCCCGGTTCTGGGCCACGTTCCTCGGCTGGCGCGTCGCGGTGGACCTGCCCGGCGAGGTGGACGTCCGGGCCCCGGCAGGGGAGGGCTGGGGCCTGGACCTCGTCTTCGCGCCGGTGCCGGAAGCGAAGACGCGGAAGAACCGCGTCCATCTGGATCTGGCGAGCCGGACGCCGGAACACCAGGCGGAGGTGGCCGGGCGGGCGCTGTCGCTCGGGGCACGGAAGATCGACGTCGGCCAGGGCGACGTGCCGTGGGTGGTGCTGGCCGATCCGGAGGGCAACGAGTTCTGCGTGCTCGAACCCCGGGAGCAGTACGCGCGCTCGGGGGCGGTGGCGTCGATCGTCGTCGATTCCGGCGACCCGGCGGCGCTCGCGGAGTTCTGGGCGCTTGCTTCCGGGTGGCCGATCGCGGCGAGGGAGGAGACGATCGTCGGTCTCCAGGCGCCGTCGGGCGTGGGCCCGTGGGTGGAGTTCCTGCGCAACGACGACGTCAAGCAGGGCAAGAACCGGTTGCATCTCGACGTCGCGCCGTTCCGCGGTGACGATCTCGGCGCCGAGGTCACCCGCCTGATCGAGGCCGGGGCGGCCACCGCCGACGTCGGCCAGGGCGAGGTGCCGTGGGGGGTGCTGGCCGATCCGGAGGGCAACGAATTCTGCGTCCTGACGGCCCGCTGAGCCACGCCCGTCCTCGCGGAGCGCTGTCGGTGTCTGGCAGTCTTGGCTACGTGGAGAAGGGGCCGGAACGCGGCATCGGCAGGGCTCACCGGGTAACGCTGACCGTCACCTCGAGCATCGTGGTGGTCGCGGCCGCGGCGGCCGGTTTCCACGAGTCGCCTAACCTTTTCCAGCTGGTCAGCATGGTCGTCGCTGCTTGCGCGGCACTACTGGTCGCTGTCTTGTCCGCTCCGAGCTCAGCCAAAACCTCCCGGGCGGTATGAACAGTACGAAAGGGCCTTCTCAAAAACTCCGTAGTCAGTCAATGTCACGTTGACTAGAACTGGCTCGGGTACTGACGGCCCGCTGAACGCCGTCGGTGTGTTTCGGCCGGGTTGCGTGGCCTGCGGAAACGCTGACAAGGGCGAAACAAGGGCGCCGTGGTACGGCAACAAGCCGCCGGGACCGTGGGGGCATGGAAACCTCTCGAGTTCGGCCTCACCCGCTCCGCCGCGTCGTGACGGAGCAGCCGGTAACCACGTCCTCGGCGTGGCGGGTCCGGATCCGGATGGACGACCATCCCGGGACGCTCGCCCGGATCGCGATCCGGCTCGCCGATCTCGAGTGCAACATCCTCGGACTGAGCGTGCTGCCGGTCCCGGGCGGGGTGCTCGACGAGATCGTGCTGCGGCCGGCGTCCGGTCTGCCCCGGCAGCATCTGATCGACGCGATGCGTGAGGAGGGCTGCGAATGCTCGGCGGTCATCGACGCCGATGTGCACGAACTCGTGGACTCGGCGTCGACGACTCTCGGCGCGGCCAGGCGGGCGGTGGAAACCCCGGCGGCGGTCGCCGAGGTGCTGAAGGACGTCCTCACCGCCGACGTCGTCACGCTGGTCCCGGTGCTCGAAGCGAATCCGGATCGGACCGAGGGCGGCCACCGTGCCGTGTTCGCGCTGGACCGCGATACCGCGCTCGTGGCACGCCGCCGCTGGGCGCCGTTCGTCGACCTCGAACTCACCCGGGCCCTCGCGTTGACCGGGCTGCTCACCGCGGTCGAGGAGAACGTTTCGGGGCCCGTGGTGCTCGACCGGCCCGACGGCGTCGCGGTGGTGCTGCGCAAGGGAACCCCCGGCGACGCCGGTGCCGTTTCCGAACTCCACCGGCGCTGCTCGATGAACACCCTGTTCCGCCGCTACCACACCGGCGTCCGCTCGGTACCGCGCCGATGGCTGCACCGGCTGCTCGTGCCGCCCCGCGGCGCCAGTGTGCTGGCGGTCTGCGGACGCGAGGTGATCGGTCTCGGCCAGCTGATCCCGGGCGCGGCGGGCGGCCCGGCCGAGGTGTCGCTCCTGGTGGAGGACGCCTGGCAGCGTCAGGGCATCGGCACCGCGTTGCTCTCCCGGCTCGGGGTGCTCGCCAGGGCGGACCGGTTCGCCGAGCTCTCGGCGGTGTGCCTTCCCGGGGACGACGCCCTGGTCCGCACCGCGGCACGCGCCGGGATGTCCGCCGAGCGCACGGGTGAGGATGGTGCGGTGCGGATCCTGCTGGACTGAGCGGGGCTCAGCGTTTCCAGAACCAGTCCTTTTCCCGGGCCTGGCGCAGCGCCTGCTTCTTGCGGTCCGGGACCAGCCGGTCCAGGTAGAGCTTCCCGTCGAGATGGTCGGTCTCGTGCTGGAGGCACTGGGCAAGCACCTCGGTGCCCTCGACCTCGATCGGCTCATTGCGCAGGTCGACCCCGCGCACCACGGCGTGCTTCGCACGCCGCACCGGAAACCACAGCTCGGGCACGGAGAGACAGCCCTCGCCGATCTCGTGGGTTTCTTCGGACAGCGAGACGATCTCCGGATTGATCACGTACCCGGTCAGGCCGCCGACGTCGTAGCTGAACACCCGGAGGCCGACGCCGATCTGTGGCGCGGCGAGCCCGGCCCGCCCGTCCGGTTCGACGGAGTCGAGGAGGTCCTTCACCAGTGCTTCGGTCTTCTTGTCGAAGGTCGTCACCGGATCGCACACCATCTTGAGGACGGGGTCCCCGAAGTAGCGCAGCTCGCGCATCGCCATGATCAAACGTCCTTTGCCCGAATCTCCGGCGAAGTCTAGTGATACCCGCGGGACCACCGGGCGCAACCATCCTCCTGCGTGAGGCACGGCTCAATAGGCGGCTCGCAGCCGCAGACCCTGCGGTGTGGCACGGAATCCCGCTTCACGGAGGATTTCGGCGAGCTCGGAGGTGAGCGCCTGCTCCCCGTCGGCGCGTTGCACGGCGAGCTGCCCCAGCCAGCCCTCGCGGACCGCGGTGGACAGCGCCCGCGCGGCCGCGCGCAATGGCTCCGGCTCGGTGGTGAAGCTCAGCAGCGACCGGCCGCCACGCTCGACGTACAGCGCCGGGACCCCGTCCACCAGGACCGCGAGTGCCCCGGCCTTGCGGGCGGGACGGTGTTTGGTGTCCCCGGTCGCCGCGGGCCACGGCAGTGCCGCGCCGTACGGCTGTGCCGGGTCGGCCGCGGCGAGGACCACCGCTGAGGAGATGTCCGCCGGGTTTCGCGGGCCGGACAGCGCGCGCAGCCGGTCGACCGCGCCCTTGGCCGCGAACTGCGCGGCGCCGAGCCCCTCGACGACGTAGCCCCGCACGACCTGACCGGTGTCCTCCATCCCGCGCAATACTTTGTAGATCCCGGAAAACCCGCCGGTGACCCGTTCGGTGTCGAGCGCGCCGCGGGTGAGGACGCCGTGTCGTTCGAGGAACGCCTCTGTCCGCGCGTGCGCCCGCCGGGTCGGCTCGGCCTCGCGGACCGGGGTGAGCGCCCAGCGCCCGGCCACCGTTGGCGGCCCGGACCGGGACGGCATCTGCGGGCGCCCGGCGCGCAGCCGCGCGTACCGGCCACGTGGCGCCTGGCGCCGCGGTTTGTGCGCGCCGTGCCCGGCGACCTGGGCGCGCAGGGGACCGAGGGTGTCGCCGGTGACGAGCCCGGCCCACACCAGATCCCACAGCGCCGCCACGACGTCACCGTCGGCCGGCGGCGCTTCGAGCTGGGGCGTGACGCGGTCCACCAGCTGCCGGAAGAACAGCGCGCCACCCTCCAAAGTGGACACGAGGGCCGCGTGCAGTGGCGAATCCGGCCGGGTTTCCTCGACCTCGGGCAACAGCAGGTCGGCGACGTCCGAGGGCGCGAGCGCGAGCCAGCCGTCCCCGCCGGACAGCGCCCCGCACCCGCACCAGGTGACCTCGCCCGCGGTGGTCAGCTCGTCGAGCAGCGCGGGGGAGTAGCCGGGCAGCCTGCTGGGCAGGATCAGCGATTCCACCGCGCTCGCCGGAAGCGGGGCCCCGGCCAGTTGTTCCACCACCGAAAGGACGTCGTCCGCGGTCGGCGCCGAGCGGACCCGGCCGCCAATGCCGTGCCAGGCCGGAAGGAAACGGCCCAGCACGGCGGGCTCGACCGGCTCGACCTCGGCGCGCAGCTTCGCCAGCGACGCCCGGCGCAGCCGCCGCAACACCGCCGTGTCGCAGTATTCGACGCCGACCCCGTGCGTGTCCGGATGCCCGAGCGGGCTCAGCTCGCCGCGGACGAGCCTGCCCTGCCCGGTCAGCCTGTCCAGCACGCCCGTGACGACCGCGGTGCCCAGCCCGAACCGTTCGGCGGCCTGGCTCGCCGCGAACGGCCCGCGGATCCGGGCGTACCGGGACAGGAGATCGCCCAGGGGATCCTCGACCGGTTCGGTGAACGCCTCGGGCACACCTACCGGCAGCGCAGCGCCCAGCGCGTCCCGCACTCGCCCGGCGTCCTCGATGGCGAGATAGCGCTCCTCGCCGCCGATCCGCACCCGGATCGCCCGCCGTGCCGATTCGAGCTCGGCCAGCCACTCCGGCTCGACACCGCGTTCGGCAGCCTCCACAGTGGACAGATCACCGAGGAACCGCAGCAGGTCCGCGGCGTCCTCCGCCGAACGTGCCTTCCGGTCGGGATCCAGCCGCTGCAGCGAGCGCTCGACCTCGGCCACCGCGGCCGGATCGAGCAGTTCGCGGATCGCCTCCGTGCCCAGCAATTCGGCCAGCAGCGCCGAATCCAGCGACAGCGCCGCCGCGCGCCGCTCGGCAAGTGGCGCGTCCGTCTCGTACAGGAACATCCCGACGTAGCCGAACAGCAGGCTGCGCGCGAACGGTGAGGCCGACGGTGTCTCGACTTCGGCGAGCCGCACCTTGCGGGCCCGGACGTCGGCCATCAGTTCCTTCAGCCCGCCCACGTCGTAGACGTCCTGCAGGACCTCGCGCATCGCCTCCAGCACGACCGGGAACCGCTCGTACTTCGCCGCCACCGACAGCAACTGCGACGCACGCTGCCGCTGCTGCCACAGCGGTGTCCGCCGCCGGGGATCGCGGCGGGGCAGCAGCAGCGACCGGGCCGCGCATTCCCGGAAGCGGGCCGCGAACACCGCCGAGCCGCCGACCTCGGTGACGATCAGCTGCTCGACCTCGTCGGGATCCAGCAGTACGTCGTCCGTGCCGATGGTGACCTCCGCGCCGTCGGCGTCCAGCGCGTCCGGCAGCCGCAACACGATCCCGTCGTCGGAGTGCGCCACCTGCGCGTCCACCCCGCGGTTTTCCCGCAGCCGGGCCGCGATCGCCAGCGCCCACGGCGCGTTCACCTGCGCGCCGAAGGGGGAGTGCAGGACGATCCGCCAGTCGCCCAGCTCGTCCCGGTAACGCTCCAGCAGGATCATCCGGTCGTTCGGCACGTGCCGGGTGGCCGCCTTCTGCTCCTCCAGGTAGCCGAGCAGATTGTCCCGCGCCCGCTCGTCCAGCCCGGCCGCCGCCGCACGCTCCCGCGCCTTCTTGGAGTCCGAAGTGGACAGTTCGCGGACGAACTTTCCCAGTGCCCGCCCCAGTTCCAGTGGGCGCCCCGGCGCGTCGCCCTTCCAGAACGGCATCCGCGCCGGTTCGCCGGGCGCGGGCACCACGATCACCCTGTCATGGGTGATCTCGGTGATCCGCCAGGACGACGTGCCGAGCAGGATGGTGTCGCCCACCCGGGACTCGTAGACCATCTCCTCGTCGAACTCGCCCACGCGCGACCCGGGTTTGCCGTCGGTGCCCGGGGTCATCACGGTGAACAGGCCGCGATCGGGGATCGTGCCGCCGGAGGTGACCGCGAGCCGCTGCGAACCCGGCCGCCCGCGCAACTCGCCGGCGATCCTGTCCCAGGTGATCCGTGCCCGCAGCTCGCCGAACTCCTCGCTCGGGTACCGCCCGGCCAGCATGTCGAGCACCGCGTGCAGCGCGTCGTCGGGCAGCGCGGTGAACGGCGCCGCCCGCCGGACCAGCGCGGCCAGCTCCGCCACCGTCCACGGTTCGAGCGCGACCATGGACACGACGTGCTGGGCCAGTACGTCGAGTGGGTTGCGGGGATACCGCACGGCCTCGATCGCGCCCGCCGACATCCGTTCCGCGACCACCGCGCACGACACCAGGTCGCCGCGGAACTTCGGGAACATCACCCCCGACGACACCGCGCCGACCTGGTGTCCGGCCCTGCCGACCCGTTGCAGCCCGGAGGCGACCGTGGGCGGGGCCTCGATCTGCACCACCAGATCGACCGCGCCCATGTCGATGCCCAGCTCCAGCGAGGATGTCGCCACGACACACGGAAGCCTGCCGGACTTCAGGTCCTCCTCGACATGGGTGCGCTGTTCCCGCGACATCGACCCGTGGTGGGCCCGCGCGATCACCGGTGCCGCGCCGGTGGTGAGCCCGGACTGGCCGATCGCCTCCGCCGGGAAGCTGTCCGCCGGGGCCAGCTCGGTCTTCTCGGCAGCCAGTTCGTTGAGCCGCGCGGTGAGCCGCTCGGCCAGCCGCCGCGAGTTGGCGAACACGATCGTCGACCGATGAGCCCGGATCAGCTGCAGGACCCGCTCCTCGACCGCGGGCCAGATCGACGCCCGCTGGACCGGGTTCCCGCTGATCTCCTCCATCGTCCCGAGCCCGCCGGGCGCGATCTCGCCCGGCGGATGCGGTTCGAGCGCGTCGAGGTCGTCCATCGGGGACGACGGCGCGTCGAGATTGGCCATGTCCTCGACCGGGACCTCGACCCGCACCTCGATCGTCTTCGCCAGCTTCGGCTGCACGATGGTGACCGGCCGCCCGCCCGCGAGGAACGCGCTCACCTCGTCGATCGGGCGGACCGTCGCCGACAGCCCGATGCGCTGAGCGGGCTTGGGCAGCAACGAGTCCAGCCGTTCCAGCGACAACGCCAGATGCGCGCCGCGCTTGCCGCCCGCGACCGCGTGCACCTCGTCCACGATCACGGTCTCGACGCCGCGCAGCGACTCCCGCGCCGACGACGTCAGGATGAGGAACAGCGACTCCGGCGTGGTCACCAGGACGTCCGGCGGGGTCTTGCCGAAGGAACGCCGCTCGGCCGCGGTGGTGTCCCCGGTGCGCATGCCGACGGTGATCTCCGGGGCGGGCAGCCCGAGCCGGTGGGCGGCCTGCGCGATCCCGGCCAGCGGCGCCCGCAGGTTCCGCTGCACGTCGACCGCGAGGGCCTTCAGCGGGGAGACGTAGAGGATCCGGCAGCGCTTCTGTGCTTCCGCGGGTGGTGGCTCCACGGACAGCCTGTCGAGTGCCCAGAGGAAGGCCGACAGCGTCTTGCCGGACCCGGTCGGCGCGACGACCAGCGCGTGCTCGCCGGCGTGCGCGGCCCGCCATGCCCCCTCCTGCGCCGCGGTGGGCGCGGCGAAGGCCCCCGCGAACCAGGCCCGGGTCGCGGGGGAGAACAGGTCGAGCACGTCAGCTGCCACGTCCTCCATCTTGCGCGGCACCCCCGACAATTTCCGCACCGCCCGCCGTCAGGACCGTTCCGCTCCCGGCGAACGCCGCCGTGTCCGCCCCCGGAAAGGAGTCCGTGACCAGCGAGACCTCCCGGTCCAACGGCGTCCAGTACGGGAACGGGGCCTCGCCGAGCTTGGAGTGGTCGGCCAGTACGTACGCCGACGCCGCCGAGTGCAGCATCGCGTGCTTGACCTGCGACTGCTCCAGCGACGGACAACACAGCCCACGTCCGGCGACGATCCCGTCCGCGCCGAGGAACACCCGATCCGGTGAGAGGTGCCGCAGCTGGGCGAGCACGCTCTCGCCGAGCAGCGCCTCGTTCGGATGCCGCAGCCGCCCGCCCAGCACGATGAGGTCGATCCCGTCGAAATCGGCGAGGGCGCGGATCACCGTGACGCCGTTGGTGACGACGGTGAGTCCTTCGCGATGCGCGAGATGCCGGGCGACGCGCCCGGTCGTCGTCCCGGCGTCGAGTAGCACCATTTCGCCGTCCTGGACCAGCGCGGCGGCTTCGCGCGCGATCGCGTCCTTCGCGTCGGCGTTGCTCGCGTCCTTCTCCCGCAGACTGCGCTCCAGCCCGTGTCCGGCTTCGAGCGCCCCGCCGTAGGTCCGCACGACGTGCCCCGCTCCGGCGAGGGAGGCGAGGTCACGCCGGATCGTCGACGGCGAGACCCCGAACTCCTCGGCCAGTTCCGCGATGCCGCACGAGCCGTCGCGGACGGCTTCGAGCAGCATCGCGCGCCGGTCACGAGTGGTCGGACGTGGCTGGGGCACGGATCACCTCCGGCGCGGACGTGGGCCGCAGCCCGAAGTACGCCAGCGCCGCCGCCACCGCGAGGAACGCGGCGAGCACCACGAACCCGGTGGTCGAGGTCCCGGTGACGTCGGTCAGCCAGCCGACGAGGTACGGCCCGGCGAACCCGCCGAGGTTGCCCAGCGCGTTGATCACGCCCATCGCCACCGCGACGACCTCGATCCCGAGAATCTGGCTCGGCACCGCCCAAAAGGGCCCGTACGGCATGTACACCCCGGCCGCGACCACGCACAGCAGCACGAACTGCACCACTGGCGGCCAGTGCACCAGATTGCCCAGCAGCAGCCCCGCGATCGCGATCAGCAGCGGGACGGTGACCGCCATCCGCCGGTTGCCCGTGCGGTCCGACCACAGCGCGCAGCTCAGCATCGCCACCAGCGCGAGCACGTACGGGATCGCCGAGAGGAACCCGACCGCGGTCGCCGAACCGCCCGTCATCGTCTTCACCACCGAGGGCAGCCAGAGGCTGAAGCCGTAGAACCCGGTGATCCAGAAGAAGTAGACGCCGATGAGCAGCAGCACCGATTTGTTGCGCAGTGCCTGCCGGTAGCCCTGTTTCGCCACCGACGGCTTCGCGGCCTCCTCTGCGGCGAGCGTCGTTTCGAGGTACTCCCGTTCCTCGCGGGAAATCCAGCGTGCCTGCGAAGGCCGGTCCGCCACCGCGAACCACCACACGATCGCCCACACCAGCGGCGGGAGTCCCTGGAGCACGAACACCCAGCGCCAGGACATGTGGTCGAGCATGAACCCGGACAGCGGGGACATCAGGATCGCCGAGATCGGCAGGCAGCTCATCCACAGCGCGTTCGCGCGTGCCCGTTCCTTCTGCGGGAACCAGGAAGCCAGCAGGATCAGGACGGCGGGCCACACACCACCTTCGAACAGGCCGAGCAGCAGCCGCGCGAGATGCAGCTGCGTCTCGCTCCGGACGAGCCCGCACAGCACCGCGGCCAGCGCCCACAGGATCATCAGCAGCACCACGGTCTTGCGGGCGCTCCACTTCGCGGCGAGCACCGCGGCGGGGATCTGCAGGACGAGGTAGCCGATGAAGAAGATGCCGCTGGCCAGCCCCTTCGCGCTGGCCGACAAGGGAAAGTCGGAGCCGATGTAGGGCAGGATCACCGCGACGTTGGTGCGGTCGAGGTAGGCCAGCATGTACATGACGACCGCGACCGGGATGACGTACGCCCAGCGCTTGCGGGGAATCACGTTCATGGTGTTCACCGGGCCGGTGGGTAGATGTCGGGCAGCTTCGGCGCGTACGGAGCGAGTTCGACCGCGGCGCGGAACGCGGCGCGCATCGTGCCGTGTGAAGCCTTCCCGGTGCCGGCGATGTCGAACGCCGTCCCGTGGTCGACCGACGTCCGCAGGATCGGCAGGCCCACGGTGACCGACACCGTGCCGTCGAAGTCGTAGGTCTTCGACGCGATGTGTCCCTGGTCGTGGTAGAGCGAGAGAACCCCGGCGAACCGGCCCTGAAGTCCTTGGTGGAACACGGAATCCGCCGGGATCGGGCCGACGACGTCGAGGCCGTCGGCACGCGCCGCCTCGACCGCGGGGGCGATCGCGACGATCTCCTCGTCGCCGAACTTCCCGTTCTCGCCGCCGTGCGGGTTCAGCGCCGCGACGGCCAGTGTGGGCTTGTCCGCGCCGAAGACCTCCAGCGCCGTGTACGCCTCGCGGATCGCGTGCTCGATGTTGTCCTTGGTGATCTTCCCGATCGCTTCGCGCAGGGAGAGATGCCTGGTGGCGAAGAAGATCTTCAGCCCGGCGACCCAGAACATCGTGTTGAACCTGGTCGACCCGGTCAGCTCGCCGAGCATCTCGGTGTGGCCGAGGTGTTTCGACCCGGCGGCCCAGATGGCCTCCTTGTTGATCGGCGACGTCACGACCGCCGCGACCTCGCCGTTCAGCGCGGCCTTCGTCGCGGCCTCGATCGCGGCGACGGCCGAGGCCCCCGCCGTCGCGTTCACCTCGCCCCACGGCAGGTCCTCGGTCACGATGCCGAGGTCGAGGACGTCGATGGTCCCGGGCTCGAACCGCGCTTCGTCCACAGTGGACACCGGGTTGACCTCGACGTCCAGCCCCAGCAGGGAAACGGCGCGGCGCAGCACCGGCGCGTCGCCGACGGCGAGGCCACGCGCGATCCGTCCGGACTCCGGTTCGGCCAGCGTGCGGGCGGTGATCTCCGGCCCGATGCCGGCGGGGTCGCCGAGGGTGACGGCCAGAATGGGTTTCTCGCTCAAGACTGGTTCCTTCCGTGATGGGTGGCGAGGACGTAGTTGAGGTGTTCGAGGCACTGCACGGCCGCGGCGGCGTCGCCGATCAGGCCGCCCTTGGTGGCGAACGGGAGCCCGTCGAACGCGCCGCCGACCAGCCGTCCGGCGACGGCGAGCGGGAGCACCTCGGTGTCGATCTCGAAGCCGTCCGCGCCGAGGGCCTTGGTGACTTCGACGGCGATGTCGCCACCGGACGCGTACAACGCGCCGATGCGGTACCGCGTCAGCGCCAGCCGGGCCGCCTTGGCCAGTGCGACCGGGAGCCAGGCCGCGACCGCCGGATCCGCCGGCACGCCGGGGGCGGGCGGCACCGCGCGGATGCCGACGACGCGATGCCCGGCGGCGAGCAGCTTTCCGACACCTTCGACGATCTCCGCGGGATCGGGCTGGTCAGCCGAGACGTCGACGTAGCGCGCGTCCAGCACCTGTTCGGTCTCGGCCAGCTGGTCCCGCGTCTGCGCGGTGATGCTGCCGACGACGGCGAGCACCGGCGGCACCTCGCCGCGTCCGGGCGCCAGGCCCAGCGCCGAGGCGAGCCGGACGCCGAACGGGCCGGAATCGACCGAAATCCACCGGGTGCCGTCCTCGGCGGTCAGCCGCGCGGCCGCCTGCGCGATCGCGGTCAGATGCCGGTTCGTGGTCGCGTCGCACACGACGATCTCGCCCGCTTCCCGTAGCGCGTCGACGACACCGTCCACTCCGGACTCGACGACGTCCAGCGAGAGCTCGGTGATCGTGCGCCCGCCCGCCGGGTCGAGCAGGGTGCGGATCCGGGAGGAGCGCACCGGGGTCAGCGGGTCGCGGGCCGCCGGGCTTTCCGCGAGAGGCTTGCCGTCGACGAGGTGCAGGCCGCCGAGGGTGACCCGGCCCGCGTCGGGGAAGGCGGGCACGACCAGCGCGCGGGCGGCCGGAGCCGAGTCGAGGACGGCCTCGGTCTCGGCGCTGACGTTGCCGCGCAAGGTGGTGTCGACGCGTTTGACGGTCAGTTCCACCGGCCCGGCCAGCGCGATCGCGGCGCGCACGGCGGCCTTGGCCTGCCCGGGGTCAGCGTGCCGGGTGCCGAGATTGACCACCAGCGCGTCGATCCCGCTGTCCTGGCGCAAACAGGGCGACGACGGCGTGAGCGGCGCGCTCACCGAAACCGCGCGGAGACCGAAGCGCGCGTACAGCGCTCCGGTGGCGTTGCTGCCGGTCAGATCGTCGCCGAGGACGAGCAGTTTCGGCACGGCGGCTCCCGGTTTCCTCGGCAATGAGTTGCGCAGTTCGTGCAACTTGGTTGAGCGAACTGCGCAGACATCCTGCGCCGAGGGTGACCTGTACGTCAAGGCGGCGGCGAGTTTGCCGGGTCCGCACGCACGGTGACCGTCCCCATGGGAGCATCACGGCCAGCGCCCGCGACCGGTGTTCCGGTCGTACTGGGACGGGTGCTGGCCTGGTGTGAGGGGAGTGAGCGTGCGGATCCTGTCGGTGGACCTCGGGACGTCCAACACCGTCGCCGTGTTGTCGGCGCACGGCATGCCGCCGAGGGTCGTCGAGGTGGACGGCTCGGCGAACATGCCGTCGGCGGTGTTCGCCACCGAAGAGGGCACGATCATGGTCGGCCGCGACGCCGAGCGCCGCGCCCGGCTTGACCCGACCCGCTTCGAGCCCAACCCCAAGCGGCGCATCGACGAGCAGACGCTGCTGCTCGGCACCGACGTCGTGCCGGTCAACGAAGCGCTGGCCGCGATCCTGCGGCGCGTGCTGGAGGAGACCACGCGGCAGCTCGGCGGCGAGCAGCCCGACGAGGTCCGGCTGACCCACCCCGCGCAGTGGGGCCCGGTGCGGCGCAACGTTCTGCTGTCCGCGGCGCGGCTCGCCGGGATCGCCGGGAACGTGCTGCTGGTGCCCGAGCCCGTCGCCGCCGCCGCGCACTTCGCGTCGTTCCCCGGCAAGGCGCTGGCGCCGGGCCAGGCACTCGCCGTGTACGACCTCGGCGCGGGCACGTTCGACGTCGCGGTCGTGGGCGCCACGCAGACCGGGTACACCGTGCTCGCCGAGGACGGCCTCCCCGACCTCGGCGGCCTCGACGTCGACCAGGCGCTGATGGTCCACGTCGGACGCGAGGTGTCGCATTCGGACCCCCAGCGCTGGCAGCGGCTGCTGCGCCCGGAGTCCACCGCGGACCGCCGGACCCGCCGCGCGCTGCAGGAGGACGTCAAGGCGGCGAAGGAGGCGTTGTCGCGGCATCCGCAGACCGAGGTCCCGATGCCGGAGCCGTTCCACGACGTCCTGGTCACCCGCGGCGAGCTGGAAGGCCTGGTGCGCCCGGCGATGCTGCGCAGCGTCGAGCTGATGGCGCGGACGCTGCGTTCGTCCGGGCTGTCCCCGGACCGGCTCGCCGGGATCTACCTGGTCGGCGGGTCGAGCAGGCTGCCGCTGGTGGGCTCGATGATCGCGGAGAAGCTCGGCGTCGTCCCCGGCAGCCTCGACCAGCCGGAGACCGCGGTCGCGCTGGGCGCCCAGCACGTCGCCCGCGACGGCCTTTCCATGCGTACCCAGAACGTCGACGGCCAGGTCGCGAACGGGGCCGGGGCGCCGCAGATGGCCCCGCCGAGCGGCCCGTACGCCCCGCCGCCCGCGCAGGGGTACCCGGGCCCCGGCCAGGCGGGCGGGTACGCGCCGTCGAACTTCCCGCCCAGCGGGCCCCAGCAGCAGCCGCCGCAGCCCCCGCCGTCGAACTTCCCGACGTACTCGCTGGCGGGCAAGGACGAAGGCGGCAAGGCAGCGAACAAGAAGAAGCTGACCATCGGCATCGCGATCGCGGCGGTGGTCGTGCTGCTCGCGGGTGGCCTGGTGTACTTCCTCGGCTCGTCGTCGGCGGCCACCTACACCGCGGACCAGTGCAAGACGCCCGGCCAGGCCGAGGCCAACGGCCTCACCGGCTGCATGCGCCAGCTCGCCGGGAAGATCGCCGACACCGGCGACTGCAAACCCGGTATGGGCAACGGGCCCGCCGCGCCGGCACAGAGCCTCGGCGCGTCGGCGACCTGCTCGGCGCCGGGCCGCGCGGGCACCCAGGTGACGTACGTGCAGAGCGACTCGGCGGACAAGCTCAAGCAGTACACCGATCAGCTGCTGGCCTCGGCGGGCGGGGACCGGACCGAAGCGGAGTGGGCGGGCAACGGGCTCAAGGGCCGGTACTCCTCGGCCGCGGGGAAGGCGTCGGCGGTGCTGGTGTTCTCGGTGGGCGACCGGCCGCTGGCCGGGTTCATCTACCAGCTCAACTCCGACCAGGGCGCGGCCGTCACTCCCGGCACGCTGGCCGACTACTTCGAGAAGAGCGTCCAGCCCGGCGAATAACTCCCGGTTCCGCCCGTGGCCCGGAATGCCGTTAAGGCCACCTTACGGGGCGTTCGACGCCCATAAGGTGGCCTTAACGGCACGTCGCCTAGGATCGAGCCGATGCGTATCACGGTTTTCCGGCGGCTGATGGCCGAGGAGTTCGGGCCCGGCCGCGCCGAGATCCTGTCCAAGGACCACGTGTTCAGCGGGCTCGGCGGCCGGACCGTCGAGCAGGCGCTGGCCGCGGGGACCCCGGCCAAGGAGATCTGGCGGGAGGTCTGCGCGGCCTTCGACGTCCCGCCCGAGCGGCGCTGACATCGGTACTGGACAGCACTAGGCCCGCACTGACCTGCGCGGATCCGGCCCGGCGCGTCCGGAGCGGGTGAAAAATCCTAGCCGAAGGGTGTGTCGCTGCCGACCTCGAACACGTGTTCGTCTAGGGTGTTGTCCACAACGGGGCCAGCGATCCACAGATCGGGCGCCGCGCCGGGAATTGTCGGTCCCCGCTCGTAGTGTCGGACCCGACAGCAGAACCGAACAGCCCCACAGGCTCCAACCAGCGAGGTGGACTTCATGGCACCAGCAGCACCCGACAAGGACAAGGCGCTCGAGCTTGCCCTTGCGCAGATCGACAAGCAGTACGGCAAGGGCTCCGTCATGCGCCTCGGCGAGGACACCCGTCCGCCCATCGCCGTGATCCCCACCGGTGCGATCGCCCTCGACGTCGCCCTCGGCATCGGCGGGCTGCCCCGTGGCCGGGTCATCGAGATCTACGGCCCGGAATCCTCCGGTAAGACCACCGTCGCCCTGCACGCGGTGGCGAACGCCCAGCGCAACGGCGGTATCGCGGCGTTCATCGACGCCGAGCACGCGCTCGACCCGGAGTACGCCAAGGCGCTCGGCGTGGACACCGACGCGCTGCTCGTCTCCCAGCCGGACACCGGTGAGCAGGCGCTCGAGATCGCGGACATGCTGATCCGCTCCGGCGCGCTGGACATCCTGGTCATCGACTCCGTGGCCGCGCTCGTGCCCCGCGCCGAGATCGAGGGTGAGATGGGCGATTCGCACGTCGGCCTCCAGGCCCGGCTGATGAGCCAGGCGCTGCGGAAGATCACCGGTGCGCTCTCCAACTCCGGCACCACCGCGATCTTCATCAACCAGCTCCGCGAGAAGGTCGGCGTCATGTTCGGCTCCCCGGAGACCACCACCGGTGGTAAGGCGCTGAAGTTCTACGCCTCGGTCCGGCTCGACGTCCGCCGCATCGAAACCCTCAAGGACGGCGGCGAGGCCGTCGGTAACCGCACCCGCGTCAAGGTCGTCAAGAACAAGGTCGCCCCGCCCTTCAAGCAGGCCGAGTTCGACATCCTCTACGGCGTCGGCGTCTCCCGCGAGGGCTCGCTCATCGACATGGGCGTCGACCAGGGCATCGTGCGCAAGTCCGGCGCCTGGTACACCTACGAGGGCGACCAGCTCGGCCAGGGCAAGGAGAACGCCCGCCGGTTCCTGCGGGAGAACCCGGACATCGCCAACGAGATCGAGAAGCGCATCAAGGAGAAGCTCGGCATCGGCCCGCAGCTCGACGCCGAAGCCGAAGCGGTGCCCGCGCCAGTGGACTTCTAGTGAAGGGGGTGGGGTGGAGTGTGCTCGCGGAACGCGCTCGCCCAAGCCCTTCACCAGGTGTCTTTTGGGGGTCGAACCCCCAAACCCCCGCCAGGGGGCAAGCCCCCTGGACCCCCGGTGGTGGTTGCGTTCCGTGGTGACGTCACCGGGTTTGGTGGTGGGTCACCGGGTTATTGAGGTTGGTTCGTAGTGGCAGGAGTGGGAGTTTCGCGTGGGTCGGGTGTCCAAAGTGGATCCTATGGAGCTGGCGCCTGAGGAGCGGCGGAAGAAGGCCAAGGAGATCTGTTTCGATCTCCTGGCCGCCCGTCCCCGGACCCAGGAGGAACTCCGGCAGGCGTTGAAGCGCAAGGGGTTCGACGAGGAGACCAGTGAGACCCTGCTCGGCAAGCTCGATCGGGCGGGGCTGGTCAACGACGCCGAATTCGCCGAGTCGTGGGTGAAGAACCGGCACGCGAACCAGGGCCTGTCCCGCACCGCGCTGATGGCCGAACTCCGGCGCAAGGGCGTCGACGGCGAGATCGCCGCGCAGGCGGCGGAGGGAGTCGACAGGGAAAGCGAGGAGGAACGCGCACGGGAGCTGGTCCGCAAACGGCTCGGCTCACTGGGCAACGTCGACGAGCAGACCGCGATCCGCAGGCTCCTCGGGTTCCTCGCCCGCAAGGGATACCCGCAGGGGCTGGCGTACACGGTGATCCGGGACGAGCTCCGCGAGTACGGCGCGGAGACGAGCATGCTCGACGACGCCGTCCCGGACTGACCGGCCACTTCGCAACCTTCGGGCGGGGCTGAGATGGAGGTGGCTGCCTCGCGGCCATCAGGCCCGGTGCCGGCGAATCGGCCGTGTTCTCAACGATGCCTTGGTGATTTCGCATTTGCTGACAGAGCCTCGCTGACATAAACATTACACGGAACATTGGCCCAAGCCGGAGCGTGACTACGAAATCGTACTGGATTCGTAAGGACGGTTGTTGCGGGGACTGAGGACGGGTGGGCGTAAGTTTTATTCGCAATGAACCGACAGTCGGAAGGCTATCGGCCGGGTTGGTGTGGTTCTCCGCGAGGAAACGAAGGGCGGCCAATTAGCATGGAAGCGCTCGATCTGTAGTTCGGGGAAGGAGCCGGATAGTAGCGAACATGTTAGCGAGATAGGGTACGGGTAGGTGCATGTTCCCTGCTTTTGGAACTTTTTCTCGACTCTACCACGGAACAGATTTTGTAAATTTATGTAGTTGACGGGCGAGTGCGCGATCTGCTCGAGTGCAGAATTTTCGGACAGCTGCACGGTACTGAGCAATATCCAAGTATGTGGCCTCAGCTGAGAAATCCCCATGGGCAATGTTGTTTCTCTTGCTCACTAGTTCATCGATTCGCAGGATTAGGCGACCGCGATGGACGGAACTTCGCGTGATCGCCGAAAAGATGTCATCGATATCCCAAATTTGAAATGCTCGTCGCAGGGATTTCACATTTGGAGTCTTCATCCAGACAAGGAGGCGCCCCGCGTCCAGCTTTCCAATAGGTGCCTTCTCGTCCCAGAGCCAACTTTCTTCCTTGCTGTACTGGGCCAACGACGCAGCACGTCTCTCCCAGTTCATTGCGGCGATATCGTCCATGGCCTGCCGTGCGTGTTGAAGCTTTAGTTTTTCAGGCAGGGTCGTAGCTCTGGCGTTTGAGCAGCATAAGTAGTCGACAGCCTCCTCGTATAGGTCGTATATGTAGCGTTCAAAATGACTCGATAAGAGAACTACCTCAGATCTGCCGATCGCTCGGACAATCTCGGGTCTCCGGAGCCCGCTTCCCTCTTGCGGGGATGGATTCGCTCTCTGTAACGCCTTTATCTCTTCAAGCCCAATCAAGAGACCATGTAGAGCATTGGACGGCATGGCGGTTCCTCTACCCGCGCTTTGAGGGGTAGGGCACCTCACCCAAGGCGCCGAGGTTGACATTAACTCCGGCTCCTCTGAAGGCATCGGCTACATCTTTGATTCGACCATATGTCTTGGCGCGATCTCCAGTTGATCGCCGAATTTTTTCACCAAATCCAGCATCTAAGAACAATGACCCCAAGCTTTCTCGGACACCGACAGAATTCTCGTGGGCCGCCCGCTTGTCGCAGACAGAAAAGACTAGTGATTGAGCCTCAAAGACGGCGCGGTTGATTACTCGTTCAACAGGTTTACCTCGCTTATCGGTAACGCGAAATGCTGTTGGGCCCAAGATGTCGGCAATAACTTCCATCGTCTCTTTAAATATCTTTCGTTGCGCCGAGATCCATTCGTCAACCGGCTCGCGATTATCCTTCATGTACTCGTTTAGGAAGCGCACCAACGGTGTCCTGTATTGGGGGAGGCGATCTCGAAGCGCAAAGAACCGTAAGATCAACTCCTGATCAACCATACGCTTTCGCGCTCTTGGTGTGTGAAGGCACTTGCGAAAGGACGGATCCGTCTCCAGTTCGGTTAGCAGGTTGCCAAACTTGCCTAAGTTTAGGCCGTGTCGAATTTCCTGGGCATTGAGCGCTAGTCCCCCGGTGTTCAGGCGTTCGAAGACTTCAAACTTCATTGCCGAAGACGAGTCGACGCCGATGATAGTCGCTCGCATCATTCGCGTTCGGAGAAATCTTTGCTCCCGAACTGGCAGCTGGTGGAAACGTAGCCCTTTGAATTCATCTTGTATTTTCAAGCCACTCAAAGGGAACTGATTGTCCAGATACCTGACTACTGTGTATACCCGCTGATGTCCATCTACGATTTGGTATGTAGCATCTTCGGTTTCTGCGAAGAATAGGACGGGAATCGGTATGTTCAGCAATAATGATTCGATTAATCTGCTGGCTTTGGCGTTGTCCCAAACATATTCCCGTTGAAACTCAGGAATAACCAGCGTCTTGTCGTCCCATTGCTCCTTTAGGGTGCTAATGGAGAGATCGTAGGCTTGGGTGTGAATTTGGCGATCGGCCGGAGGAAAGTCGTTAGGATCAGAGTTGTCATTCTCGCCGAGATCCAAGTCCTCGTCGGCCATTACACTGCTCCGTTCACTGTGTTGACTTGCTTGCGTCAGTGCCCCACCCTAGTCGCAACGTCGTCGCTCAAGCGGGTGATGTTACGTCGTCGGCGGCATGTTTGGCTGGTTCAGAGGCTGAATTACCGCGCAGAGTCTGGACGTCGTCATGTGTGGCATAGCGGCGCAAGCTCGTTGTCAACATCCCAGCCACGCGGGGTCGGTCGACTCAGCGAGTTCGGCATGGTCTTGCTGCGCGCGGTCGCCTGCCGAAGGCCCGGCAGCCTGGTCACCCGTCCTGTCTCACCGCCTGGCTGTGCTCGGCGCCTTGCTAGGGATGCTAGGGAAGTGTCGGTCGATGACCACGCGGATGTCTCCGGTGACGCAGCCTCTCGCGCGCCTCATCTGACTGTTCTCCGCGAGATGGATCGGTGCGAATTCACGCTCGTCTGCGACGACTGAGCGTCATCTCGGCCGCGCTATCCGATTAACTTGCCAAGCTGCGCAAGGCTGGCGTTGTCGTGACCTGCTGGAGCAGAGACCGACCTTTGACCACCTCACGCCCACGGGGACCTCGCGAAGTAGCTGTGGCGCTGCAAGCCGTGCCAGCGACAGCGTGCGACGCCGTCCTGTCGTATCTCGAACCTGGCTCCAGGCGGCTGCTTAGGGTGGGCATCGGTGAACGCGTTCCACCCGTCACAACCGGTGTTCCTGCAGCCAAAGAAATAGGGCGGATGGCTACGAATTACCTGTCAGGCACGACATGACAAAGCACAGCTCTCCAAGGTCACGAATATGTAACTGAATGAGACTCGGTGCTAGGAGCACGTTAGGCCTGACTTGTCAGTGCGCGCGACCGGGCGTGCCGAGCATCGCACTGGAGCGGGCTTTGCCAGGCCGTTCCGGCAGCGAGGTGAAGTACCCAGCACAGCCGTGACGGCCTACTTACCGAGCCAGCGTGGCCGCCTCGGCGGCGAGCTGCTCCACCGTCGCGAAGTCCTTCTCCGCCAAGGACTTCTTCGGGGTGAGCCACGAGCCGCCGATGCAGCCGACGTTCGGCAGCGCCAGATAGTCCGGCGCGGTCGCGACGGTGATGCCGCCGGTCGGGCAGAACCGCAGTCCGGGCAGCGGGCCGGCGATCGACTTCAGGTACGCGACACCGCCGCTGGCCTCCGCGGGGAAGAACTTCAGCGCGGTCAGCCCGCGTTCGGCCAGGCGCATCGCCTCGGACACCGTGCTCGCCCCGGGCAGGAACGGCAGTCCGGTCGCGAACGCTGCCTCCAGCACCGCGTCGGTGGTGCCCGGGGTGACGAGGAACTTCGCGCCCGCGTCGGCGGCTTCCTTCGCCTGCGCGGGCGAGGTGACCGTGCCCGCGCCGATGACGATCTCCGGCACCTCGGCCGCGACACGTTCGATCGCGGCGAGCGCCACCGGGGTGCGCAGGGTCAGCTCGATCACGCCGATCCCGCCCGCCAGCAGCGCCCGCGCGGTGGGCACGGCGTCCGAGACGTCGTCGATCACCACGACGGGCATCACGGGGGACAGGTCGAGCAGGTCCGCACCGGTGGTCACGTGACCAACCTCCACTTTCGCGTTCTCTGGCGTGCCCAGGACAGGGACGCGCCGCCTATCTTGCCTCGTCGCCGATCCCGGGACGCTACGACGGGACACCGGCGGGCGACGGCATGCCGAAGTGCTCCGGGGTGAGGGGCCCGAACACGCTCGCGCCCTGATCGGCGGGGCCGACGGCGCGGCGCAGCGCACCGAACAGCTCACGGCCGGTGCCGACCCACGACGCCTCCGACGGCGGCGCGTCGACCAGCTCACGCGCCGCGAACTCGTCCTCGGCCACCAGCACGTCCAGCGTTCCCGCGCGGGCGTCGAGCCGGACGACGTCGCCGTCGGCGATGCGGGCGATCGGCCCGCCCGCCGCCGCTTCCGGGGTCACCTGGATCGCCGCCGGGATCTTGCCCGAGGCACCCGACATCCGCCCGTCGGTGAGCAGCGCGACCTGGTACCCGCGATCCATCAGCACCCCGAGCGCCGGAGTGAGCCCGTGCAGTTCCGGCATGCCGTTCGCCCGCGGCCCCTGCTGCCGGATCACGACGACGACGTCACGATCCAGTTCGCCCGCTTCGAACGCCGTCTTGAACGCCGCCTGGTCGGTGAACACCCGCGCCGGGGCCTGCACGATCCGGTGCTCGGGCGCCACCGCGGACACCTTGATCACCGCCCGCCCGAGATTGCCCTCGACCATCCGCAGCCCGCCGTCGGCCGCGAAGGGACGCCACACCGGGCGCAGCACCTCCTCGTCGAGGCTGCGCGTCGGCACGTCGCGCCACACCAGTTCGCCGTCGGAAAGAATCGGCTCCTGCCGGTACCGGTGCAGCCCGAACCCGGCGACGGTGTGCACGTCCTCGTGCAGCAGACCGGCGTCGAGCAGCGTGCCGACGAGGAACTGGATCCCGCCCGCGGCGTGGAAGTGGTTGATGTCCGCGCTGCCGTTCGGATACACCCGCGCCAGCAGCGGTACCACCGCCGACAGCTCGGAGAAATCGTCCCAGGTGAGCTGGATCCCCGCGGCCGCGGCCACCGAGACCAGGTGCAGGGTGTGGTTGGTCGAACCGCCGGTGGCCAGCAGCGCGATCAGGCCGTTGACGAACGCTTTTTCGTCCAGCACCTGGGAAATCGGCGTGTAGGACGCACCGCGCGACAAGGCGACGACGCGGCGTCCGGCCTCTTCGGTAAGCGCTTGCCGGAGCGGCGTGTTCGGCTGCACGAAGCTCGCGCCGGGCAGGTGCAGGCCCATCACCTCGACGACCATCTGGTTCGAGTTCGCGGTGCCGTAGAAGGTGCAGGTGCCCGCCGAGTGGTAGGACGCGGCTTCGGCGTCGAGCAGGTCTTCACGGGTGGCGAGGCCCTCGGCGTAGAGCTGGCGCACGCGGGCCTTTTCCTTGTTGGGCAGCCCGGAGTTCATCGGCCCGGCGGGCACGAGCACCGCCGGGAGATGGCCGAACGACAACGCGCCTGCCAGCAGGCCCGGCACGATCTTGTCGCACACTCCGAGCAGCAGCGCCGCGTCGAACATGTCGTGCGAGAGCGCGATCGCCGTCGCCATCGCGATCACCTCGCGGCTGAACAGCGACAGCTCCATCCCGGCACGGCCCTGGGTGATCCCGTCGCACATCGCGGGCACACCGCCGGCGAACTGGGCGACGCCGCCCGCGCGCCGCACCGACTTCTTCAACCAGGCCGGGTAGTCCTGCAGCGGCTGGTGCGCCGACAGCATGTCGTTGTAGGAGGACACGATCGCCACACCGGGCGCCCGCGCCGCGCGCAATGCCTCCTTGTCGACACCGTCCATCGCGGCGAAGCCGTGCGCGAGGTTGCTGCATGCGAGGCCGCGGCGGACCGGCCCCTCCTGGTGGGCCGCGGCCATCCGGTCGAGATAGGCGGAACGGGTCGTCGCGCTGCGCTCGGCGATGCGCCGGGTGACTTCGGCGACGGTGTCGTTGAGGGGACGGCGGGGAGAGCTCATGTCCGGCTCCGGATCACTGGTGGGGGACGTGGTCCGCGGGACGGCAGCGCTGGCGCCTCTGGGTCGTGACAGTGGCCACAGTACCCCGGGGTGAACGCCGGATCAAAATCGATCCAGAAGAAAGCCTGGCGTGACCCCGATCACGTCCTGTTTGGCTAGTGTGCTACTTGTCACACTGCACAACACGCGGCAGAGTCGGGTGATGGCGAGTTGATCGCCTCCGGCTCTGTCGGCCCACCGAACCCGGGAGGCTACCGATGTCCACCACAGAGCTCGCCGAACTCCGGCGAACGATCGGTCAGTTGCGGCAGTGCGTCGGCGCGCTGCGCTCCCGTTACGGCGACGCTTCGGCGGTGCGCCGCCTGGCCAACGACGTCGAACGGCTCGACATCGACAGCGCGGACCTCGACGGCGCCCAGATCCCCGTGCCCGCGCAGGCGAAACCCGTCGAGCGCGTCCCCGTTCCCGATACGCCTTACGATCCGGCGCTGTGGCACGGCGCCGACGACGAAGGCGTTGGTGGCTACAAGCGCGACCAGCGGTGAGCGCCCCCGCCCGTGACGGCGTCGGTGTCCGCTCGTCCTCGCGCGCCTCGATCGCCGACAAGACGCTGCGCACCGACCGGTGGTGGCTCTCGCCCCTGCTCACCGTGCTGGGGCTGGCCACCTTCATCGTCTACGCGACGGTCCGCGCGTTCGTGCGCACGGCGTACTGGGTGCCGGAGTACCACTACCTGACGCCCTTCTACTCGCCGTGCGTGTCGACGTCGTGTGTCGAGGGGTCGAGCCATTTCGGCCACTGGTTCGGGGAACTGCCGGGCTGGATCCCGCTGGGCTTCCTCGTGCTGCCGTTCCTGCTCGGCTTCCGGCTCACCTGCTACTACTACCGCAAGGCCTACTACCGCTCGGTGTGGTTCTCCCCGCCCGCCTGCGCGGTCGCGGAGCCGCACGCCAAATACACCGGCGAGACGCGGCTGCCGCTGATCATCCAGAACGTGCACCGCTACTTCTTCTACGTCGCGGTGATCGTCTCGCTGGTCAACACCTACGACGCGATCACGGCCTTCCACGGGAAGACCGGCGGTTTCGGCTTCGGCCTCGGCAACATCATCCTGCTCGGCAACGTGATCCTGCTGTGGGCGTACACGCTGTCCTGCCATTCGTGCAGACACGTCACCGGCGGGCGGCTGAAGCACTTCTCCCGGCATCCGGTCCGGTACTGGATGTGGACCCAGGTGACGAAGCTGAACACGCGCCACATGACACTCGCGTGGACGACGCTCGGCACGCTCGTGCTGACCGACTTCTACGTGATGCTCGTGGCGAGCGGCGCGCTCGCCGACCTGCGTTTCGTCAACTGACGCGGAAAAATCCCCAGACAAGACAACGGCGTCCAGTCCCCCGAGGTGGCTCACTTACATGACCGAGGTCGAACGGCACAGCTACGACGTGGTGGTGATCGGTGCCGGTGGCGCCGGTCTGCGCGCGGTGATCGAAGCGCGGGAACGGGGTTTCAGCGTCGCGGTGGTGTGCAAGTCCCTGTTCGGCAAGGCGCACACCGTGATGGCCGAGGGCGGCTGCGCGGCGTCGATGGGCAACGCCAACGAGAACGACAACTGGCAGGTCCACTTCCGCGACACCATGCGCGGCGGGAAGTTCCTCAACAACTGGCGGATGGCCGAGCTGCACGCCAAGGAGGCGCCGGACCGGGTCTGGGAGCTGGAGACCTACGGCGCGCTGTTCGACCGCACCGCGGACGGGCGGATCAGCCAGCGCAACTTCGGCGGGCACACCTATCCGCGGCTGGCACACGTAGGTGACCGCACCGGGCTCGAGCTGATCCGCACGATGCAGCAGAAGATCGTTTCACTGCAACAGGAGGACTTCAAGGAGCACGGTGACTACGAGGCGCGGATCAAGGTCTTCGCCGAATGCACGGTCACCGAGCTGCTGACCGACAACGGCGCGATAGCGGGTGCCTTCGGGTACTGGCGCGAGAGCGGCCGGTTCATCCTGTTCGAGGCGCCCGCCGTGGTGCTCGCGACCGGCGGGATCGGCAAGTCCTTCAAGGTGACGTCGAACTCCTGGGAGTACACCGGTGACGGGCACGCGCTGGCGCTGCGCGCGGGCGCGAAGCTGATCAACATGGAGTTCGTCCAGTTCCACCCGACCGGGATGGTCTGGCCGCCGAGCGTGAAGGGCATCCTCGTCACCGAGGGTGTGCGCGGTGACGGCGGCGTCCTCAAGAACTCCGACGGCAAGCGGTTCATGTTCGAGTACGTGCCCGAGGTCTTCAAGGGGCAGTACGCCGAAAGCGAGGACGAGGCCGACCGCTGGTACACCGATCAGGAGAACAACCGCCGCACCCCGGATCTGCTGCCCCGTGACGAGGTCGCCCGCGCGATCAACTCCGAGGTCAAGGCGGACCGGGGGTCCCCGCACGGCGGTGTGTTCCTCGACATCGCGAGCAGGCTCCCCGCCGAGGAGATCCGTAAGCGGCTGCCATCGATGTACCACCAGTTCAAGGAGCTGGCCGACGTCGACATCACCAAGGAGGCGATGGAGGTCGGGCCGACCTGCCACTACGTGATGGGCGGCATCGAGGTCGACCCGGACACCGCGGGGGCGAGCGTGCCCGGGCTGTTCGCCGCGGGCGAGTGCTCGGGCGGGATGCACGGTTCGAACCGGCTCGGCGGCAACTCGCTGTCGGACCTGCTGGTGTTCGGCCGCCGGGCCGGACTCGGCGCTGCATCCTATGTGGACGGATTGACCACGCGGCCCGCGGTGAAACAGTCCGATGTGGACGCCGCGGCGAAGACGGCGCTGGCGCCGTTCGATCCGCCCGCCTCCGGGCAGGCGGAGAACCCGTACAGCCTGCACACCGAGCTGCAGCAGTCGATGAACGACCTGGTCGGGATCATCCGCAAGGCGGGGGAGATCGAGCAGGCGCTGGCCAAGCTCGCCGAGATCCGCCAGCGCATCGGCCGGGTCACCGTCGAGGGGCACCGGCAGTTCAACCCCGGCTGGCACCTGGCCGTCGACCTGCGGAACATGCTGCTGGTCAGCGAATGCGTCGCGCGGGCCGCGCTGCTGCGCACGGAAAGCCGCGGCGGGCACACCCGCGACGACCATCCGGGCATGGATCCGCAGTGGCGCAACAAACTCCTGGTCTGTTCCGCGAAACCGGGGGAGAACCCGGTGGTACCCGACGTCGACGTCGTCGTGCAGCCGCAGGTGCCGCTGCGCCAGGACCTGCTGGAGCTGTTCGAGTTCGGCGAGCTCGGGAAGTACTACACCGACGAGGAACTCCAGGAGCACCCCGGGAGGCAGGCATGAGCGACGCTTGCGAGCGAATCATGGATATCATGCGCCAAAAGGGATTGGACGCTGTCTCGCGGAGCGAGGCGATCGCATGAGCTACAAGGCGAGCTTCCGGGTCTGGCGTGGTGACGCGGACGGCGGGGAACTGCAGGACTTCACCGTGGAGGTGAACGAGGGCGAGGTCGTGCTCGACATCATCCACCGCCTGCAGGCCACCCAGGCGTCGGATCTCGCGGTGCGCTGGAACTGCAAGGCGGGCAAATGCGGTTCGTGCTCGGCGGAGATCAACGGCAAACCGAGGCTGCTGTGCATGACACGGATGTCGACGTTCACCGAGGACGAGGTGATCACGGTGACGCCGATGCGGACGTTCCCGGTCATCCGGGACCTGGTGACCGACGTGTCGTTCAACTACACCAAGGCCCGCGAGATCCCGTCCTTCACGCCGCCCGCCGACCTGAAGCCGGGCGAGTACCGGATGAAGCAGGTCGACGTCGAGCGCTCGCAGGAGTTCCGCAAGTGCATCGAGTGCTTCCTGTGCCAGAACACCTGCCACGTGGTCCGGGACCACGAGGAGAACAAGGAGGCCTTCGCCGGGCCGCGGTACCTGATGCGGATCGCGGAGCTGGAGATGCACCCGCTGGACGTCGCCGACCGGCGGGACGCGGCGCAGGAGGAGCACGGCCTCGGCTACTGCAACATCACCAAATGCTGCAGTGACGTGTGCCCGGAGGGCATCCACATCACCGACAACGCGCTCATCCCGATGAAGGAACGGGTGGCGGACCGCAAATACGATCCCATCGTGTGGCTGGGCAACAAGCTCTTCCGCCGGGATCGGTGAGGCCGGCGGGAGATCGGCGCCGGATGATGTTGTACTGCATGGGTGTCCGCGCCGAACCCCGCCGACGAACCGCCCGTCGAACCCCGTGATCTCGTCGTCCTGCTGCTGATCCTGACCGTGGTGAGCGGCATCGTCGACGCGGTCAGCTTCCTCGGCCTCGGTGACGTCTTCGTCGCGAACATGACCGGGAACATCGTGTTCTTCGGCTTCGCCGCGGCGGGGCAGGTCGGTCACTCGATCCTGCCCTCGCTCACGGCGATCGCCGCGTTCCTCGCCGGCGCGTTCGCCGGGGGACGGCTTTCGCGGCGGGCACACGGCCGGGCGCTGCTGCGGCGGGCCACGATGCTTCAGGCAGTCCCGGTGACGCTGGCCGTGGTGGTCTCGGCGGTCTTCGGCAGCGCCGGCCGTCCCGCCGCCGAGGTGCTCATCGTGCTGCTCGGGTTCGCCATGGGCCTGCAGAACGCGGCGGCGCGGGACATCGGGCTGGCCGATCTGCAGACGACGGTGTTCACCCGGACCGTGACCGCGCTCGCCGCCGACGCGAAAGTGGCCGGTGGCAAGGGATCCCGGCCCGGCCGGAAGCTCACGGTCATCGGCGCGATCCTGCTCGGCGCCCTCGTCGGCGGGCTGCTCCAGCTGCACGTCGCGACCTGGACCGCGCTCGCACTTGCCCTGACGCTGATCGTGACAGTCTCCGTCGTTCTGCGCGTCCGAGAGGGCAGGACGGCGGATTGAGAGTCAGCCGGGAAGCTGTGCGCCGTCCGGGAAGTCGGTGGACCGGGTCAGCTCGGCCCACTCCTGGATCTCCTTGTCGACGGCGGCGCGACCGTTGGTGATCAGGCGCGGCGCGTCGGAACCGAGCACCAGGTGGGCGGGCGGGTTCGGGACGTCGATGACCTTCAGGACGGCTTCCGCGGCTTTCCGCGGATCGCCGAGCTGGTTACCGCCGGCGGCGAGACGGTGCTCGCGGACGGGGTTCATCACCGCGTCGTAGTCCGGAATGGACCGGTCGGTGCGGATCATCGAGCGGCCGGCCCAGTCGGTGCGGAAGGACCCCGGCGCGACTGCGATGACGTGCACGCCGAAGGGGGCGACCTCACGGTGCCGTGCTCGCGCCACATCCCGATCGACGTCGCCATCGCCGGATACGGACACGAGGTTCCGGCGATCGACAAGGCGTGGCGCACCCTCCGCGGCATCGCCGAGCGTGCCGGAGTTCCCGCCGGGGCCGGGCCACTAGACGCCGCCGCGGTCGCGTCGGCGCTGGTGTGGATGACCGAACGCGTCTTCTACCAGGCCACCGTCACCGGCAGCGCACTGGACGAGGCGGCGGCGACCCTGTACCACGGATGGCAGGCGACCTTCGGCATCCCGCCGGACAAGCCCGCGCGGATCACCTGACAGCACGCCGATCACGTGAGTGACGCGGCGGGGAGGACGACAGTGCCGCCGGTTCAGGCTCGGTGTGCGCTGTAGACGGCGAAAGTCGGCATATCCCTTACGGTCCGCCAGAACTGCTCGCCACGTTCGGCCGCGGCGGCGGGCGGCACGGTCACCGGCTGACGCCGCAGGTCGGTCAGACCCGCCCGGACGAGCGCGGCTTCGACCACGCCCGGCGGCCAGAAGAACGATTCGAAGTCGAACGGCGGATCGGTGTCGACGTGCACGGTGGTACGGGTCCGGCCGTTCGATTCGCCGTGAGCGATGACGTGCAGGCCGTACCGCGCGTACTCCGCGAGGGTTTCCCAGTCGGCTTCGGGATTCGGGAACAGCGCCACGAGTGTCCCGTCGGGGCGCAGGTTCGCGGTCATCCTGGTGATCATGGTGTCGAGCTCCGCTTCGCTCTCCGCGTAGCCGAGCAGCCAGACCGAGGTGACGATGTCGAACGCGCCGATCACCGGCACCGTCAGCGCGTCGTGCACCTCGTACGAGATCCCGAACGGATCACGTTCTTCCAGGCGCTGCGCGTGCGCGATCATCTCCCGCGAGGCGTCGACACCGACCACGCGGTTCGCCCCGGACCGGCGGAACAACCGGGGATAGAACCCTGTCCCGCAGCCGATGTCGAGCACCGACTTCCCAGCGGGATCGGGCACCGCCGCGAGCAGGGTGGCCGTTTCGGCGAGTCCGATGGGGATGCGCTTGACCTCTTCGTAACGCGCGTTGAGGACGTCGTACTGGTCCGGCATCCGGCCGCTCCTCCCGCGTGGGATCCAGCTTCGACGCTAGCGATCCGATCCACGGGGCGACAGGTGCGAGTGGTGGATCGGCCCGTGCGGGCGGTGGAAAACACCGGTGCCCCGCTGCCGAAGAGCCCGCGGGGGCCCGTGGGGGTGGGGGGCGCGGGGGGGGGGGGGGGAGAAACACCCCGGGCCCCCCGCCCCCCCCCCCCGCCGGGGCACCGGGAGAGCGCGAGGGTCAGACGGTACCCGCGTCATTGGTGAGGACGACCTGCTCGGCCTTGTTGTCCGTCTCGATGTGCTTCTTGCTGCGCCGGTTGCGCCGCTCCAGGTACGTCGCGAGCGCGGTCAGCAGCAGGCACATCGCGACGTAGATGACGGTCGCGACGATCGTCGCCGGCACGATGGGGCGGCCGAACTCGCCCTGGGTGCCGATGTAGCGCGCGTAGTACAGCAGTTCCTGGAACGTGATGATGAAGCCCAGCGCGGTGTCCTTGAGCAGCACCACCAGCTGGCTGATGATCGTCGGCAGCATCGCGCGCAGCGCCTGCGGCAGCAGGACGGTGAACATCACCTGGGTCTTGCGCATGCCCAGCGCGTACGCGGCTTCGCTCTGTCCCTTCGGGAGGGACTGAATGCCCGCGCGGAAGACCTCGGCCAGCACGGATCCGTTGTACAGCGTCAGGCCGAGCACGACACCGAGGAACGGCGTCATCGGCACGCCGAGCACCGGAAGCCCGTAGTAGAACAGGAACATCAGGATCAGCGCTGGGATCGCGCGGAAGAACTCGACCACGAAGGTGCAGATCCCGCGGATCCAGGCGTGGTCGGACAGCCGCCCGGCGGCGAACACCGCGCCGAACACGATCGCGAGGACCGCGGCCAGCGCGAACGCCTTCAGCGTCCAGCCGACGGCGGTGAGCAGGTCCTCCTGGACCTTCGTGTACTCCAGCCACTCCCATTTGCGGCCGTCGAACTGGCCGGTGTCGGCGAACCGGTACACCACGAACCCGATCAGCGCCACGATCACCAGTACGCCGACGACGGTGTAGAGCCGGTGCCGTGTCCTGGCCTTCGGCCCAGGGACGTCGAACAGAACGTTACTCATGCGATCGCCTCGCTCCGCGAGACAGTGTTGGATTCCTTTTGGCGCATGATTTCCATGATTCGCTCGCAAGCTTCGCTCATCGCGCCACGCTCCAGCGCTTCTCCAGGCTCCGCTGGATCAGGGACAGGACGGCGACCAGGATGATGAACCCGAGCGCGATCCACAGCAGACCGACCAACTGGTTCTCACCCCGCTCGGAGAGGTACTGCCGGATCGCGCCGGCTTCGGCGACCGAGAAACCGGCCGCGATGGTGGTGTTCTTCAGCAGCGCGATCAGGGTGCTGATCAGCGGTGGTACCACCGAGCGCAGCGCCTGAGGCAGGATCACCGAGCCCAGGATCTGGCCGAACTTCAGTCCCAGCGCTCGGCCCGCCTCGGCCTGGCCGACCGGGACGGTGTTGATGCCCGAGCGCACGACCTCGCAGATGAACGCCGAGGTGTACAGCGTCAGCGCCACCACCGCGGCGGTGAAGAAGCTCAGCTTGACGATTTCCAGCAGGGGATAGGCGAAGACGAAGAACGCGAACACGAGCGTCAGCGGCGTGTTGCGGACCACCGTGACGTAGGTGGCGCCCATACCCCGGAACACCGGCACCGGGCTGACCCGCAGCATGGCGAGGATGGTGCCCAGGACCAGGCTGCCGACCGCCGCCAGCGCGAACAGCTCGATGGTGGTGAGAAAGAAGGGACCGAAAAGATCCAGGTTGTCGAGCAGGACGTTCATGGAGCCTTCCCCGCTGCTGTGACCGACGGTTGTGGTGGACGGTGGGCGTGGGGCGGCCGGTGAACCGTGCGAGGTTCACCGGCCGCGTACGGGATCAGTAACGCTTGATGGCGGGCGGGGTCGCGGTCGAGCCGGACTTGCCCAGGGTGGCGTCGTAGATCTTCTTCCAGGTGCCGTCGTCGATGGCCTTCTGGAGGATGTCGTCGATCTTGTCGCGCAGCGCCTTGTCGTCCTTGTTCAGGCCGATGCCGTAGGGCTCCTCGGAGAACGGCTTGCCGACGACCTTGAGCTTCTCCGAGTCCTGCGAGGCGAAGCCCTTGAGGATGGCGTCGTCGGTGGTGACCGCGTCGACCTCCTTGGACAGCAGCTTCTCGACGCACTGCGAGTACTTCTGGAACTCGACGATGCTGCCGCCCGGCTCGGTGAGCTTCTGGTCGCGGACCCGCTGGATCGGGGTCGACCCGGTGACCGAGCAGACCTTCTTGCCCTTCAACGTCTCCGGGCCGGTGATCGAGCTGTCGTCCTTGCGCACCAGCAGGTCCTGGCCCGCCTGGTAGTATGGACCCGCGAAGCCCACCTGCTGCTTGCGCTTGTCGCTGATCGTGTACGTGCCGACGTAGTAGTTGACGTCGCCGTTGGCGATCGCCTGCTCACGCGCACCGGAGTCCACGGTCTTGAAGGTGATCTTCTCCGGGTCGATGCCGAGACCCGCGGAGACCAGCTTCGCGATCTCGATGTCGAAGCCGGCGAACTTGCCGGTGGTGGCGTCCTTGCTGCCGAGGCCGGGCTGGTCGTCCTTGGCACCGACGGTCAGCGCGCCGGCGGCCTTGATCCTCGCGAAGACCGGCGAGCCGGCGACGTCGACGTTCTGCGCGACAGTGTAGGTCGGCAGCGCCGCGGCGGAGCCACCCGGCGAGGAGGGCGTGCCTTCCTTGCCGCACGCGGCCATGGTGAGACCAAGACCGCCGACGAGCGCTACCGCCGTGAGGGCGCGGATCCTCATGTAACTCTCTCCTGTATCTCTGGTCGACACGGCACGAGCGCGCCGCGACAGGGTGCTAATGGGTCAGGATCTTGCCGAGGAAGTCCTTCGCCCGGTCGCTCTTCGGCTTGGTGAAGAACTCGTCCGGGGTGGTGTCCTCGACGATCTCGCCGTCCGCCATGAAGAGCACGCGGTTCGCGGCGCGGCGGGCGAAGCCCATTTCGTGGGTGACCACGAGCATGGTCATCCCGTCCTTGGCGAGCCCGGTCATCACGTCGAGCACCTCCTGGACCATTTCCGGGTCCAGCGCCGAGGTCGGCTCGTCGAACAGCATCACCTTGGGCCGCATCGCCAGCGCGCGGGCGATCGCCACCCGCTGCTGCTGACCGCCGGATAGCTGCGCCGGGTACTTGTCCGCCTGGTTGGCGATCCCGACGCGGTCGAGCAGTTCCATCGCCGTCTTGCGGGCTTCGGTGGCGCCGATCTTGCGGACCTTCACCGGTGCGAGCATGACGTTCTCGACGATCGTCTTGTGCGCGAACAGGTTGAACGACTGGAAGACCATGCCGACGTCGGCGCGCAGCGCGGCCAGCGCCTTGCCCTCGGCGGGCAGCGGCACGCCGTCGACGGCGATCTCGCCGGAGTTGATCGGCTCCAGCCGGTTGATCGCCCGGCACAGTGTCGACTTGCCCGACCCGGACGGCCCGAGCACGACGACGACCTGGCCGCGCGGAACCTCGAGATTGATCTCCCGGAGCACGTGCAGGTCGCCGAAGTACTTGTTCACGGCGGCCGCCTTGATCATCGGCGTCGCCACCTCCGTGGTCATCTGGCCTCCAGAGTTGTCCGTCGTCCCGTAATGCGGCATGGATCACCACGCGTTGGCGGAAACCTACCGCCGCCGGACGCTTTGTAAAGACGGCTTGAGCAATACTTAGGGTTTCAAGTACGTATCGATAGCTGCCGTGGCCCCAGCGAGCACTCCTGCGTCCGGCGCTGCTCAGCCTAGTCGGGGACGGGGCGGCGCGTTACCGGGGTCACAGCCCGCCGGTCACGCGGCGTGACGGTGCGGGTGGCCGCGCGGGCCCCGGGGACGGGCACGTCCTAGAGTTTCCGGCTACCACCGGGCGGAGTAGCAGGGAGGTCGGCGGGTGCGGGTGCTGCTCGTGGAGGACGACGACCGGGTCGCGGGCGCGCTCATGCCGGCACTGACCCGGCGCGGGCTGGCGATCACGCGGCTCGCTTCCGGCGCGGGAGTACTCGATCGGGTGGCCGACGTCGACGTCGTCCTGCTCGACCTCGGGCTGCCCGACATCGACGGCGTGGTGCTGTGCCGCCAGATCCGCGCCGTCAGCGACGTCGCGGTGATCGTGGTGTCCGCCCGCGGCGAGGTCGACGACCGCATCCAGGGCCTGCGCGCCGGCGCCGACGACTACCTGGTCAAGCCCTACGACGTCGAAGAGCTGCTGGCCCGCGTGGAAGCGGTCCGGCGACGGCGCGGCGAGCCCGGCCCGGGCGGCGTGGTCGAGCTCGGCGACGTCAGCGTCGACCTCGCCCGGCACGAGGTGCTGGTGGCGGGGGAGCCGGTCGCCTTGTCCCGCAAGGAGTTCCAGGTCCTCGCGCTGGTGGTCGGGGCGCGCGGGGCGGTGTGCTCGCGCGAGCACGTGCTGACCGAGGTGTGGGGGCACCGCGGTCCCGCGGAGAGCCGCTCCCTCGACGTCCACGTCGCGACCCTGCGCACCAAGCTCGGCAGGCCCGCGCTGATCGAGACCGTCCGCGGCGTCGGTTACCGGCTCGGCACGGGACGGGGCTGAGCGGATGCGGGTCCGGCTGCAGGGCATCGTGCTGACGCTCGTCGCGCTGCTCGTGTTCGGACTCGGCATCCCGCTGGCGCTGAGCAGCGCGGGCAGTGTGCAGCAGGAGCTGTTCCTCGACCGGCTGACCGACACCTCCCGGTTCGCCTCGCTCGCGCAGCGGCCGCTGCTGGAGAACCGGCCCGACCAGCTCGAACCGCAGCTGCGGCGCTACACCGAGGTCTACGGCGTCCAGGTGCTGGTGTTCAACCAGGACGGTCAGATCGTCGTCAGTTCGCTCGGTGGCCGTCCGGCCGACTCCGGCGCCGTCTCGGGCCCGGTGCACGACGCGCTCGCCGGGCGGCGGGCCGAGCTCGGCGACCTGCTGACCCCGTGGAAGGCCGCGCCGCTGGTGCTTTCCGAGCCGATCCTCATCGACGGCGAGGTGCGCGGGGCCGTCGTCACGGTGTCGTCCACCGATCGCGCCCGCACCAAGGTCGTCTGGCTGTGGCTGCTGCTCGTCGCGGGTGGCACGCTCGCGTTCGGACTGGCCCTGCTGGTCGCGATCCCGGTCGTGCGCTGGATCCTGCGCCCGGTGCACCGGCTGGACGAGGCGACCGGCGAACTGGTCGCCGCCGTGGTCAGCGGCCGCGACGCCGCGCCGGCCGGGGAGAGCGGCGGCCCGCCCGAGCTGCGGCAGCTCGGGCGCTCGTTTGACCGGATGGCCGCCAGTGTGTCGGAGGCGCTGGCCGCGCAACGGGCGTTCGTCGCCGACGCCTCGCATCAGCTGCGGAACCCGTTGACAGCGTTGAAGATCCGGCTCGGCAACCTCGACGGCCACGTGGACGACGAACCGGCCGCCGCCGATCTGGAGGCCGCCATCGTGGACGCCGGGCGGCTGCACCAGATCCTGGACGGGCTGCTGTCGATGGCCAGGGCGGAGGCGTCCGGCGGCGAGCTGGTCCCGGTGGTGGTGGACGAGGCCGTCGAGGACCGGGCCGCCGACTGGTCGGTGGTCGCCGCCGCCCGGGACATCCGGCTCGAAACGGAGAGCACGGGCGAAGCGCTCCGCGTCCTCGTCCCGCCGCGCGGGGTCGAAGTGGTGCTCGACGCGCTGCTGGACAACGCGCTCAAGTTCACCGCGCCCGGCACCGAGGTCCGGGTTTCCGTGCGCCGGGACGGCGATCGCGTCACGCTCGCCGTCCGTGACCACGGCCCCGGCCTGCGGCCCGACGAACTCGAACGGGCACTGGACCGGTTCTGGCGCAGCAGCGCCCACCAGAACGTCCCTGGCTCGGGGCTCGGGCTGGCGATCGTGAACGAGATCGTCGCGCTGTCGAACGGCGAACTGAAGCTGGATCTGCCCGAGGGCGGCGGCCTGCGCGTCTCGATGACCTTCCCGATCGCTGCTTGAACGCTGCCGCGAGTCCCACGTGCGCCGCGGGGATCGAGGCTTGTGTCCACAGAGGACCGCATTGGCGCTGAACGCACCGAAGGCGTCCCTCGGTGCGGCGGCACGGGAAACCGGTCAGGGCTTGAGATCGCGGTAGTACCGCAGCGCGCCGGGATGCAGGGGCAGCGGCGCGGTTTCGATGCCGGGGTGCACGTCGATCGAAAGCGCGGCGGAATTCGCCCGCGCCAGCTGCGACCGGGCGTCGAACAGGCTGCGGACGAGCGCCTTGGCGACGTCTTCCGACATCGACGACGGCACCACCAGGAAGTTCGGCACCACCAGGGTGGTCACTGGGCCCGGCTGGTGGTAGGTGGTGGCCGGGATCGTCGCGGTGCCGTACACCGCGCTGATCGCGTGCATCCGGGGCAGCAGGCCGCCGATGTCGAGCAGCCGGAGCCCGGTCGCCTGGGTCCGCTGCGTGATCGCCGGGGTCGGCAGGCCGCCCGACCAGAAGAACGCGTCGATGTCGCCGCGGACTAGCGCGTCGAGAGAAGCGGTGAGGCCGAGCTGCTGGACGTTGTCCGTGCGCAGCCCGGCGACCTCGAGCAGCCGGTTGGCGATGTACGCGACGCCGGATTCCGGGGAGCCGACCGCGATCCGGTGACCGCGCAGGTCCGCCACCGACCGGATCGCCGAATCGGCGCGGACCACGACGTGCAGGTAGTCGTCGTGGATCCGGGCGAGGGTGCGGAGCCGGTCCGGGCTCTTCGCGGCCCGGTCCGCGGCGACGTCCGCGGCCGCGAACGCGACGTCGGCCTTGCCCGCCAGCAGCCGGTCGACGTTCTCCGGCGAACCGCCGGTCTGCTGGATCTCCGGCCGTTCGACGCCGAGGTCGTGCGCCCACGCCGTCGCCAGTGGCTGGGCGAGCTGGTCGTAGACGCCGCCGGTGTTGCCGGCGGCGATGCGCAGCCGGGGGAGCCCGTCGAAGTCCGTCCCGCAGCCGGTCAGCAGCGCGCAGCAGGCGAGCACGGCCGTCACCAGTGCCGTCACCGTGCGCCCGCGTCGCGTCACCACCACAGGGTGGATCGTGCCAGACGCGGACCCCCGCGTACCCTCGACGTCGAGATGAGCGCGCGTACTTACCAGATCCGTACCTTCGGCTGCCAGATGAACGTGCACGACTCGGAGCGGCTCGCCGGGCAGCTCGAAGAGGCCGGTTACGTGCCCGCGAGCGCCGACGGTGAGCCCGACCTGATCGTGTTCAACACCTGCGCGGTCCGGGAGAACGCGGACAACAAGCTCTACGGCACCCTCGGCCACCTCCGGCCGCGCAAGACGGCGAACCCGGACCTGCAGATCGCCGTCGGCGGCTGCCTCGCGCAGAAGGACCGCGGCGAGATCGTCGAACGCGCCCCGTGGGTGGACGTCGTGTTCGGCACGCACAACATCGGCTCGCTGCCGGCGTTGCTGGACCGGGCCCGGCACAACGCGAAGGCCGAGGTCGAGATCGTCGAGGCGCTGGAGACCTTCCCCTCCACGCTGCCCGCACGCCGCGATTCCGCCTACTCGGGCTGGGTGTCCGTTTCGGTGGGCTGCAACAACACCTGCACCTTCTGCATCGTCCCGGCGTTGCGGGGCAAGGAACGCGACCGCCGTCCCGGCGAGGTGCTGGCCGAGGTCGAGGCGCTCGTCGCCGAGGGCGTGCTGGAGGTGACGCTGCTCGGGCAGAACGTCAACTCCTACGGCGTCGAATTCGGGGACAGGCTGGCCTTCGGCAAGCTGCTGCGCGCCTGCGGCGGCGTCGACGGGCTCGAACGCGTGCGGTTCACCTCGCCGCATCCGGCCGCGTTCACCGAGGACGTCATCGACGCGATGGCCGAGACCCCGAACGTCTGCCACCAGCTGCACATGCCGCTGCAGTCCGGCTCAGACCGGGTGCTGCGCGAGATGAAACGCTCCTACCGGTCGGCGCGGTACCTGAAGATCCTGGAGCGGGTGCGCGAAGCGATGCCCGACGCCGCCATCACCACCGACATCATCGTCGGCTTCCCCGGCGAGACCGAAGAGGACTTCCAGGCCACTTTGGACGTCGTGCGCGAGTCGCGGTTCTCCAGCGCGTTCACCTTCCAGTACTCGAAGCGGCCGGGCACGCCTGCCGCGACGATGGCGGACCAGCTGCCGAAGGAGGTCGTGCAGGAGCGCTACGACCGCCTCGTCGAGCTGCAGAACGCGATCGCCTGGGAGGAGAACACCAGGCTGGTCGGCCGCACGGTCGAACTGCTGGTGGCACAGGGCGAGGGGCGCAAGGACGCCGAGACGCACCGGATGAGCGGGCGGGCACGCGACGGCAGGCTGGTGCACTTCACACCGGCGGGCCCCGCGGTCGACCGCGCGGTGCGGCCCGGCGACGTCGTGGAGACCGTGGTGACCTACGGCGCTCCGCATCACCTGGTCGCCGACGGTGACGTGCTCAGCCACCGGCGGACCAGGGCGGGGGACAACTCCGAGGCCGGGAAACGGCCGAAAACCACCGGCGTGACGCTGGGACTGCCGGGCTTCGGTGCCCCGGTGCCTCAGCCCGCCGCGGCGAGCGGATGTGCGTTGTGATGACCGAGCAGGACGGCGAATCGTCCGCCGAAATGAAGGAACTGGCCGCCGAGATCGATCAGGTCGGCGATCGCGCGGCGCGGACGGTCGAGCTGGGCCGCCGCGGCTTCACCATCTCGTTGTTCGTGTTCGTGCTGCTGATCGGCCAGATCCTGCCGTGGGTCGGCGGGGTCGTCGGCTGGGAGGTGCTGGTCGGGCACGGCGGCGGCGTTCCGCAGCTGTTCGCCGCGACCTCGACCGCGATCGGGGTGTTCGCCTCCGCGCTGACGCTGGCGACCCGGCGCTGGTGGCTGTCCTGGGTGTGCGCGGCGGGCGGCTGGTTCGCCTCGGTGGACGGGCTGCTGGCCATCTGGTCGCAGCAGTCCTCGCACGCCAGCGGCGCGACCGGTGGGGGACCGGGGATCGGCATGATCGTCGCCTGGATCGCGACGATCTGCCTTGCGGTGCAATGGATGCGTACCGCGTTCTCGCGTTCCTGAGCTAGATCACCACGAGCGCGAACACGCTGGAGTACGCGCTCGCGTAGATGGTCGTCTCGGGGTGGTAGACGCGGAGCGAGAGCGACGCGCTGACACTGAAACTCAGGCTCAGGCTGAAGCCCCCGTTCGGGCGGCAGGATGACGTCGCGATGTCGATCCACGCTCCGGCGCTGACCTGCTGCTGAACGATCAGCGGCTCGTCGGCGGTGATGGCGTCCAGCCCGCCCGGGGCCTCGACGCCGAGCTTGCCGGTGAGCTTGACCTTTTCGCCCTTCTTGACCTTGGCCTTGTCGAGCTTGGCATCGACCTTCACCTTGCCCTTCTTGGCCAGGTTCACCGAAGACGGGGCGGTCGCGGTGGTGGTCGCCGCGGCGGCCGTCGCCGGGGCGAGCCCGGCGACGAGACAGCAGAGCACGAGGGCGGACAGCACACGCCCGGTGCGGGAGAGCGTTGGTCTGTTCATGATCACAGCAGACCACCGGTGGCCGGGAAGAGCGCCCGGAACCCCACGGACGAGTCGCCCGATGACCACCTTCGGGTGGCCTTTTCACCCTGCGATTACCCAGCCGCACCCGCGGTTTGCCGAGGTGCGCGCTCCGAGGAACGCCCTCGTCACGCTGAACGTCGCCGGAAAGGCGCGGGGCAAGTCCGTGGGGGCCTGAGGTAAGGCGACATTCCGGCAGGTGAGTCCTTTGTGGACCCGGACCTGGCACTGATGCTGAACGTACCGAAGGTGTCTCCCGGCAGGTCCGGGTCCCCTCGGAAGATGACCACGTGCGGTGGTCGCGAGTCCACGCGCTGAAGGACGCCTTCAGTGCGTTGGGGGGTTACTACGTTAGGCCCCTACCAAAACGTCTACGACCCCGTGGTGTGTCCTGGACACGGACGAGCCCCCCGCCCATGCGCCAGGACGGGGGGCTTCAAGGGAGTTCGGTTCGAGGATGTTTGGCGGGATACCTCCCTTCTCACTCTCCGTGGCGAGGGCTGTTCCCTCGCCGTGAGCTTCCGGTGTCGGGGACGTCGGGGGGCTGCCGTCCCGTCACCCGGCCGTTGACGTGTTTAGGGCCGCTTTCGTTCGGTTGTTCGACCACCACCATCAGGTCCGCGACCTGAGATAACCGGGTCGCGAGGACATCGAGGCGGCGTGCCATGACGTTGTAGAGCTGGAACAGCTCTCGGGTTGTGACGTCGCGGTCTTGCCATGCGTCCAGGAAGGTGCTTACGAATAGATGAGCCTCGTTGACCAGATGCCGGGCGGGTGAGTGCCGCCGCGAGAGTCTCCGAGCGTCTTTCAACAGATCGCGGAGGTTAACGACCAGGGTGTACACCAGGTGTTGAGCGTCGCGGGTTGGTTCATGTCCGGCCGCTGGCAGCTTCGCCAACGGCAGAGCCCCCAGGGCGTCTCGTAGCTCGCTGAGAGCCGCCGCCCGCCTCCCGGTCCGGAGTCGTCTTCTCCGCCTGATCACGACTCGTTCACGACCACGCTGAACGTCGGCCGCGTGGGGGGCTCCGGGAGTTCAAGCAGGGCGTCAACGAGCTGGCAGAGGGGGCCGCTCAGCGACCATACGACCCCCGACCCGGGTTCCGTCCGGCACGCGAACGCGTCGGCGTTGCAGCGAGCGTGAGCGACGAAGTGGGATACGAACTGGATCGTGTCGAGACACATAAGCGGCGTCCAGAGACACGTGCCTAGCCCTAGCTCTGGGAGGCGCCCCCGAGAAGGCACGGTAACGAAGGTCCACGGTTGGCCACTGTGGGTCCGCAAGCGAACTAGTTCGGGGTGGGAGTCGATGTGGTCGGGCGGGTTCATGTGACTCAGCGTCGTAAGGTGCGAACACTCTGAGTAGGGAACTCAGTTAGGAAGATGCAGGAAGTTACACTTGACCGGTGCCTGATCTGGTACCGAACGCCCGCCTTGTCAGTGCCCGCGAGGCGACCCCGTCACGTCTCTATCCCGGCATGTCGATGGGACGGACGGAGCTCGCCTCGCTCGTCGTGAAGTGGATCGGCGAGCACGAAGAGAAGCAACGCCCCCACCCCTTCGACGCCGTGCACTTGGGGAAGATCGAGCGGGGTGAAGTGCGTTGCCCTCGCGATCCGGTCCGGGCGGCGTTGTGTGCAGTGCTGAACGCCGACGAACACGATCTAGGGTTCGTCAAGAACCCGGAGGAGGAACGAATCCGGCAAGCCGCCTCCGGCCTGATTGCCACTGACCTAACGGCAGTGCACGCCGTTCGGGGAGTCGTGGCGAGCCTCAGACGTCTCGAAGATGCGACCAGTGCGGGCGAAGTGCTACCGACGGTCAAAGCTCAAGCAGAGCTAGTCGACCGCCTAGCACACAATGCTCACGGGGACGTTCGAACCGTCGCCGTCGGGCTCCTCAGCGAAATTGAGCAGTACCTCGGCTGGCTAGAGGTCGCTCTCGGAAATATGCGCAAATCAGATAGTCGATTTGACCGCGCGATCTCTCTTGCCGTGGAAGCAGACGACCCCAACCGCCTTTCGTTGGGCTTAAGCTTCAAAGGATACATATCCCTACTTTCCAAGAGGTTCAATGGAGCCGCAAGCCTTACCGAAGCATCACTTCGCGAAAGTCGGGCCCACCCTATAATTCCGGTGTACGACAGATATCAGCGAGCTCAAATCTATGCAGGAAACGGCGAAGCCTACCAAGCGCAAAAAGAACTTGCCAAAGCTGACAAGGACGCAGAGCGTACGTCTGAAATAGAGCGCCCGGACTATGTGTACTGGTACACGAATGGACTATGGGGGCTTGAACGCGGTCGTACCCTCTGGTTGCTAGGTCAGCAAGACAGGGCCAGACTTGAGATTGCCGAAGGTCTAAAACTCATGCCCGAATCCCAACGCACTGCCCAATGGGCGGATAACTGGGTTCGCGTCGCCCTTGACGAACCAATTTCACGAGAGCCGAATGAACGTTAAAGCTCAGTGCAGACGGTAAACGACCCTTCGGCGGATGTGATGGTGAGCCCGTTGACTCCTACTTGCAGCTTTGCCGCCTGATCCCACATTACGCCACACATGAGCGCGAACAGTTCAAGGTTTGAGATCGTGCCGGGGTCTATTCGAAGGTTCACTTCAAAGTGGTGTGGGCAGTCCGAATCGCAGAGAGTTAGAAACCAGTCGCCACCCTCGTTCCTGGCTACTACAAGTTCGTGTCGGATCGTGCAATGTAACGCAATGGCCGTGTAGCACAGTAGATCCAAGGCGATTTCTTCGATCATGCTTTCGCTCAATTCTCCGGAGGCTTCGACGTGTCTGGGTTGTGTTTGCGAACGTGCCACTCTGCGAACAGCGTCCGCCGGTCCTTGATAAGTTTCGGGCTTCTCCCAAGGTCCTCGCACGCGAGTTCAACGGCGAGGGCGAGGAATCTGTCCCGGTGTCGTGGGTGCGGCCTAGCGATTCCACGCTTAATGCGCGAGTAGGCGTCTTTGGTGATTCCCACGTACTCGGCGTTCGCCTTGTCGAGGTTTCGGGCGAGGATTCGAAACACGTTGTCCCGAACCTGGTCCCAAATCTGATTGGACGTCGCGTTTCGATACTGAGCTTCATCGAGATCGATGAGCCCTAGTTGAATCTCCCGGAGCTTGTTTCCTTCCTTGCCGATGTAGTCGGCTCCGGCTCCGTGTACGTGGCGCCGATGGAGTAGCCCTTTGCTGTGCGGGCCGCTCTTTCCGTTCTCGTCTTCGAACTTGCTTTCCGGGTGTGCGATGTACTCGTTGAGCACATCTCGGTAAGTGACGACTCGTACCCTGTCATCGAACAGTTGGAACTCGTTGGTGATGCGGTACAGCGGGCCGCCGGGATCGTACTTGTTGAGCCATTCCGCCTCTGCCGGTTCTTTGTCTCCGAGGTATCCAGTGACTAGCTGGAATCCTCGGATTCCTTGCCGGAGTCGGGGTTTGTGTTCCCGGCGGACGTAGACGGCGGAGAGGAAGTTGAACGGCTTGATGCGGTCGCGGTAGGGCAAGCCCGAATTCCATACGTCCAGCGTCTTGTACAGCCGTGGCGTGCTCACTGTCCATTGTGACTGTGCTGGCATATCGAGCCACACGGGCTCTGGAGTGTGCCCGATGATGTGCGACCACAGTTCTCGTTTCCATCCTCGGTGTGGGCCGCGTAGGTGTCCCAATCCGTGTTCGCTGCTTTTGACGATTCCTTGGTCGTTCCAGAGTGCGTAGCGTTTCGAGCTGATCGAGCGGCACCACCCCTCAAATTCCAGCTTGAGTAGGTGTGGGATCACCTCCGGGGCGTAGGGGTTGAGCGCGTCGAACCGGCGGGCAAGCTGGACGATGGTGTCCCGGGGCAACCCGGGCATGTCCGTTCCGGCGACGGTGATGGCCATGGAGTCGGTATCGCAGAACACCCAGGAGCCGCCAGCGTCGGTCACGAGCTGTTCCAGCATGGCCAGCATGAGCCGGGCCGCGCCGGTGATGCACGTGGCGATTGGGGGCCACGCGAACCGGCCGGGCCGCTCTGGGTGGCGTACGCGGACCTTCCACGGGTCGTCGGGTGCGCTGGCGACTTCTACGGTGCGTTCGCCGAGTGATTCGTCTTGGATGGTTTCCGCGAAAATGCCGTAGCTACCGGCGTTCGCGAGCATCTTAAGAAAGTCGGCGAGGGGTGGGTTGGATGTCTTTACTCGGGCTCGTTGCTCAATTACCCAGGTGAAGAAATCCGCGCCTTCGGGGTCAATAATAATGTCACCGCGGAGACTTACTGGACGCAATTTCTCGACCCCCGCCGGCTCGAACCTAACGGCTTTTTGTATTAATGGCGCCTTGCCGGTGAGTAGGGTACTCGCGATCACGTCTGGAATGGAGTACCACAACGTTTCGGGATAGGTCAGGAAGTTGACTCCGATGTTTGACGACGCGCCACCTCCATACCGTGCGCGAACCGGGAAGATGTCCATATCGGGAAGCACCTTCACGACGCCGACGAAATTCCTCCAAACTGCCGGGTCGAAACACCGGTCTAGCGTGATTTCGGCGACGAGTTGCCGCACGTCGTCGGTCGCGTCCACCACAGTCATTTCCGCCGCCGTCACGTGCTGCCAGAGACCCATCAAGGCATTGACGGTGGGATACATCGACGTGAAGTCGAACAGCATGACGGGGGTGTCTACGTGGCGAATACGTGTTTCGGTGCGTCCGCCGTAGAACGTGGACGCGACGGCTCCAATCACGTTCTCGTCCACGTCGTACTTCTCCATGGGTGGGGATATGCCCATGGCCGTGTAGTAGCCCTTTGCCAGGGTGGCGGGCGAGTACAGGTCCTGTAGCGGCTTGTTGATGGAATGCCGGGCGTATTCCGCTGTCACGCGTTCGTAGAGTTCCGACGTCGTGGCTACGTCCGTCCGGCAATAGTCGATGTAGTCGGCAGTGATGACGCCGTGCTCTGCCGGTACTGCCTTTCTGGTCTGGCATCCGAACAGTGCGGCGGCAGAATCGAGAGAGTGTCCGGACGCCGTCAAGGCGAAGACAGCGGTTCGGAGATCGATAAATTTTCCTCTGAATTTGGGGGCGTCGGGAATGTTCGACAGTGCCCACCCGATGAATGCACGCTTACTGTCCAGGTGTTTCACCCTGAGGTTGGGGCGCATTCCGTATTTCCAGAGCTGGAACGAGTACCCTTCCGTGAACGATCCCCGCGCGTCGGTGACGTCGATTGCTATTCGAGACAGGTCGAAGGGCAGGTTGAATCCGACGATGAGCCCTTGCCGAAGGTAGGCGATTTTCCAGATCCACCGTTCCACGAATTCCGATCGTGACATCAGATGTAGTCGCCAGTCAGGTTCGCGCGGTCCGAATGAGTTCAGGTTGACGTTCGCCGCCTTGTAGTGTGTCCGGGCGTACCGGACCAATTGCGCGTACCCTTCCGCGTTCGTTTCAGGTAGGTCGTCGGCGTAGATCAGTCCTTCGGCTAACCAATGGATTCTTCCTCTGTGCCGGAGTCCGTAGCGGAAGGCACCGAAGAGGAGTTTTTGAACTTCGTCCGTCGTCGTTTCTGTGTCGAAAACGATGATTTCTTCATCCATAGTCTAAGTTCCAATACCGGGGTCACGGCGGTACGTGGGCGACGGGGACCAGGTTTCGTCATCGAGTACCCGCGACACGATCCGGCCGTACAAGCGGCACAGTAGTTCGGCGGTCAACGCGGTTCCGACAAGCCGCGCCCGGAGCATGGCGCGTTCGGACTTCGGCGCGTCCTTTCGGAGGTTGATTCCGGCGGCTCGCTGCCACCGTGTCACGAGTTTGTGGCACGGTACGCATAGATCCACGGTTTCGTCCCCGTAGGCGCGTCCGGCGATATGGTGGCGCTCTCGTCGCTCGCTCACGACGCCTCCGAGTACACGTTGTCGAAGTCAATCGTGTCGGATTGCGTCCACTGTTCGACTGATTCAGGCTCAACCATGAACCCGTGCCGCTTTACAGCGTGCACGTTTCCGCCCGCTTCCAGTTCGGCCGCGGTGACGTATTTCCCCTTGAAAAAATTCAGATTGTCGAGCGTGTTGCCTGTCCAGAAGCGCGCCTTCGGCATCGGCGTGTTGAACAGATAAGAACGCGTGGCGTTCCAGTGTGAGCCGATCATTGACCGCTGATTTCGGGGTACACCAACCAGCCACTTCTCACCCTCATCGGTGAGCATGAGAATGGGCCGGTTGTAACGCTCGTTGTACCAGCGTTCATATTTCCGAGGAACCGTGGCGCTCTGATCAAGGGGGCGTTCCGGAGTGTTCTTGTGCCCGCGTGCGGCGGACAAGGATGCGCCCCGCCGGTAATGCTCGCGGGTGATTCCGTGCCGTTCGAGTCTCTTGCGATAGTTGTCACTGAGCGAGTCCCAATCGCGGCGTGCCATGGCTATCCCTTCTGTTGCGAACGTGGACGAGAAGGGTGGGGAGCCGCCGGGCAGCTCCCCACCCTGGTCATTCCTCCATGTTCAGATAGAAGGTGCTCGCCTTGATCTGCTTCGCGTCCGGGTGCTCGGTGCACTGGGCTCGCTTGCACTCGTCACACACGTCGTATTCGGAGACGCGCAACCCTCGCTTGACGACAAGTCCGACGGCGGACCGGCCGGACCGTTCTTCGAATGAGGTGATTTCTTCATTCACGCCCGTGCTGAAGTCGACAAACTTAACCTTTTTATCGGTAGCCGTCATGGCCCGGATCGTCGTCATCGGGACGTCGTAACTCGGGGACATGATCCGATTCACCTGAAGGATGACAAAAGGAATGTTAATGAGCGCGTTTTTCTCGACATAGGTGAAGCCGTCACCTAGGAATTCCTCCACGTCGGAAGCGGAAACGACGTCGATTCCCTCACCTTGTAGAAACGTGAGGGCGTCATCCCAGGACTTCACATCGGTGAGTTCGTTGATGCTCACCGTCTTCTTCGCGACGTTCTTTCCCGCCATGCTGACTGTCCTTTCATGCGGCGAGGTCCGCTTACAGTCACGACGCTACAACGCGCGCAGCCGGAAAAGAGGCAGGTCGAATTGCATCTAAATTGCGACTAAATTTCGTGGCCTATATATGCAGATCCGCGCCCGATCAGCCGCCGGAAGTATGGCGGGAATCGGGCGCGGATGGAGACCGAATTACGACGGGATCACTACGTGTCGGCGACGGGGTCGTCGGTAGCGGGATGTCTGATCATGTACTCATAGCCGCCAGTGAAGACGGCGGAGATCAGGACGGCGGCGATCAGCGGCTTCGCGGACCTCGCGTCGTGCGCCAGCGCCCACCCCATGGCCACCGTGATCACGCTCCCCGCCACCTCCGCCCACCTGATGCGCTTGATGTTCCCCGGGCGGGCTTCCTGCTCATGGAAGAACGGACTGGCGACGGTGAACCAGCTGGGGGCGAAGCCAGCGAACACACCGGACGCCATGCCGACGAGCAAGATCGTGGTGTCCAGGGTTCCGCGCTGATCGCTCGTCACCATCCGTCACCGCCCGGGGTCATCAGGTTGGGGTTGACGACGGCGGCCGGGGGCGTCACCGCGCCCAGCTCCACCCCGAAGTGCGTCGCGAGACTCGACAGAGTGTGATCGAGCCCCGAAGGCACGACACGGGGCGCCGGAGCCGTCGGGGGCGGCCCTGGCGGGGGCGCACCTTGCCCGGTGCTGTCCCCGGCTCCCGGCTGCCGGTTCACGGTGATGATCAGGGGGTTCGGGTAGTCGGGGAGGTAGTACACGTTCGGGGCTGCGCGGTTCCCGCTGTTGCTGCGGCGGCGTGAGCCGTTGGCCGCGTTCGGGGCTGCGGCTCGTCGGTCACGGGTGACGGCGACGGTGACCGCTAGGACGGACGCCCCGGCGATCCACGCCCACATCGGCAACGGGCCGTGCTGCCGGGTCAGAAACGACGCCTCAGCCATGGCTCACTTCCTCAGTCGAAGTACACAGTGGACCCAGCTCCGGGGCCGTCTCCACTGCTTCCCGGTCGGTTGTTGAAGTTCCTGATGAACTCGGAAACGGAGTCGATACGCGCCCGCGCCGCTGGGTCGGTGACGGATGCGTAGTCCTTGCCGAAACCGTATGCGCGCGCGGTGACATCCTTCCAACTCTCGCCCTGTAAGGCGCGAATGGACAGTACCGGCTGGCCTGGTTTCCTGAGCTGATTGAGTTTGTCCAGCGGGATTTCTTCCCGGCCGGTGTTCGCGTCGCCGCGAGTGCCGCCTGGGAGATTGACTTGAATTGGATTTGGTGCGTTGGGTAGGAAGAAAATGTTGCCGGGTCCGTCGCCGTTCTGGTTCGCCACGCGCCCGGTCGGTGCAGGAGTTCCGCCGGAGCCCCGAAGCTTCGTGACGCCATACAGCCCGGCCACTCCGCCGATGATCCACCCCCACATCGGAATGCCCGCGTACTCCCGGGACAGGAACGCTCCACTGACCTCCGGCGCCATGGGTCACGCTCCCCGGGCGCCGAGAACGCGGGTGGTCTGGGAATAGCTCTGACCCCGGTATTCCTGCACCGTCAACCGGTTCAGCCGCGCGGCTCGCATTCCGCCCTTCTGGGTTCCGATTTGCTTCGCGTCCACGACCTGGTCCCGGAGCCACGTGTGGTCTCCGTTCCAGCGGGAGCGGGATGTGCCGACCCATACTCGGTGTGAGCCGGTGGCCATGCGCATACTCGGGCGGATGGGTTCGAGTTCGCTTTCCCGGATGGTATCCGGGATGGGGAACGAGTTCCCGACGACGAAGAACGGTCCGCGCGTCTTGTAGAACAGCGTGTTGTTTTCGTATCCGCCAGGGGTGACGGACTTGTTGGTGGCACGGAAGCGCCCTTCGAACGGGCGTCCGCCGGAGGACACGTTGCGAGGGTCGTACGGTGTGGACGGACGCGCGTACGGCAGCGGTGGGGTTTTTCGGTGCGGCACCATGACGAGTAGACCTCCGTTGCGATTACTTCCCGGACCAGGTGCCACCGCCGGTGATCGCCGTAAAGACGCCGTTGACGGCGTTGCCGACGTTCTGAACGAGGGTTGGCCCCTGGGAACCGGGACGGACGAGAACGAAAATTCCGGCGACAATCAGCGCGCCACCGAGGAAATCGGCCACTTTGGACACGTGTATCTCCCTATGCAGACGCCATCTTCGGCTGAAGTTTGGCAATGACGGTGTTGATGAGCTTGACGAAGTCCACGGCGAACCCCTTCGTCGGCGAGTACACCACCATCGTGAGCAGGAACAGCCCTCCCACGGCGGAGGCCGTACGGGACACCCCCGGATTCCGAGCCTGAGACATGGGGAACAGCAACATGAACAGCAACGCATACGCCACAAGACGCTTCACATAGCCGGTATCAAACTTCAGGTCCTTGTTCCCGATCGGTGCCAGCAAGAGCAGCGCCAAGCCAACCAGAAACTCGACCTTCACCGCGCGGGCGTTGCCCGCCTTCGGCGCCAGCAAGCCGCGTGTCCGCCGCCGGGTCGGCTGTGTCCTCTGTGGACGCTTGGGCCGCCCCGCGGTGACCTTCGATGGGATTCCTTGCTGGCCTAGCTCGCGCTGTTCTCGCTTACTGACAGGGGCTTTCGCGTGCTTCGCTCCGCCCGCCTTCTCCGGCGGAACTGGCTTCGGTGATGTCATCAGACCTTGTCAATCGCTCCGAAGATCGTGGACATGACGCCCGGCAGCCCCGCGCCCTGGTAGCCGTGGATACCGACCCAGATGAACGCCACGCCCACCAAGATGAGGAACAAGCCGGACGCCTCCCGCACCTAGCCCCCCAAGCCTCTCAGAAACTCGTCCGCCTTCGCCGAGAGTCCCCGCGCGAGCACGGTGTCCCGGAGCTTCTGCGCTCCACTATGGACAGCCACGACGCAGACGCCGGCAACTAGCCCAGCGACCACAAAGGACAGTGCTAGAAGCTGGCGATCACTAGGCAGCATGACCGAAGGCGCCCTTCACGAGATTAAGCAGCATGGTCGGCGGGAAGACCAGCGCGATAAACCACCCGATCAAGGCGGCGAAGAACATCTTTTTGTTCATGGGGTCAGCCTCCGTGTGCGTGTCGGAAGTAGTAGCGGAGCCAGACGAACGCGCCGTACTCCACGATGACCAACAGGATCAGGGACACCACCGTGGGGTGAAACTCGCCGAGAGCGCGACCGCGTCCGCGTGCCGACGACGAGGACGCCGCCCCGGGCGGCTTATCCGACCCCACGGCGGCATTCGCCGCCATGCGAAACCGTGCTTCCATCAGATGCCGTCCAGTTCTCGCGGGATCGGCCCGAGCGGCACGATCTCATCCGTGATCCACTCCACGGTGCCGACCGTGGCACCGGCCGCCGCCGCTGTGCTCGATTCGGTGATGTAGTACGTACCGGAGTTCGTCGGCATCCAGTATTGCCCGACCATGTCCCCCGGCCGCCGGAAACGCGGCCACACGTACACACCGGTTTCTCTCGTCGATGTGCCATTCGCGAGGAAGTCATAAAAGTCTTCCATGCTATGGAAGACTTCATTCGGCGACTCGACACCGAGCGTCTTGTCATCAATGGTGCGGCGAATGGGATCGGTGAGATAGTCCTGTCGGACTCCATTCGCGTCGCGGACGATCGCCAGTACCGCCCTGATCTCATTTCCTGTGTTGGTGAGCTGCCACGTGTTACCACTTCCGCCGGAACTCATCGGCTGAATCTGGTGACGGACCACGTGCGACAGTGCCAGACCAGGCGGGAGTTCCTGAATGGCGTTCCCCTGCAAGTCCCGCGCGTCGGTTTGCGACCAGGTTTCCGCGTAGAGTGTGACCGTAATTTTCGGAAAGGTCGTCACCGCGCCAGACGCCAAACTGGCGCCGGGCCCGAGCGTCATCCGAATTCTGTACTTCGCCCGAGCATCACTGTTCGCGAGCACCCCGGCAGTGTCCCGCAATTCCGGGTAAATCTTGAACGAGCCGGACGGATTGATGGTGTCCGACCACGCTTCCGAAGTGGACCCGGTTCGCTTGACCGGATCACCCTCCCATGGCCTGAAATACTTGTTCGCCATTTTGTGCGCGAAGCCGTTCATCGGGTAGACGAAAAGTCCACCGTCCAAGTTTTCCAGCGAAATAGACTGGAAGATTGCGGCGGAACCGTCGCCGGTGAGTGTCCCGGAACCGAGAACACCGCCGGTCGAACTCCACGACACTCGCACACCGCGAAGGAAACCGCCCGGCGTGATATCGGTGACGAATTCCTGACTACCCCCGGCGGTCAGAGTGTAGTCGAAGGACGTGATTCGCGTGTTCTTGTGATTGCTTCCCTGAATGAACGGGATTCCCGCCTGAGTTGTAGACGGTGCGGTCCCGTTGGTGGGTGCCTGAGTCGGAAGCGGCACGAAAACCCCCTAGTACTGAAACGCCATTGCCTGTCCCACGAACTTCGCCGTTGGATGCTTCGCGGCCATCAGATGAGCCGAAATCAGACGCCAGAGCGTGCCGATTACCACGATCGCCATGAAGGAATTCAACGCGCTGATAAAACTGAAATGGGTGTGCACCTACTCACCCCCTCCCGAATTTCCAGGATAGCCCACTATCACGGCAGGCGGGAAATGTACGCTTCACGGGTTCTGCGGCGTACCATCAGAAAGTAATAGCGTTCCAGTTCCAGCAATATCGGCGTGAACGTGCGCCGCGATCCGAGGATTTCCGCGACCCTTTTGGCGTCGTCCTCGTCGTCTGGCCGGAACGCGACCGACCAGGACGGTTCGGAATGCATGAGCCGTGAGACGTTCCTAGGTCGCTGCGTACTCGCCACAGTCGTGATGCCCAACGCGCGGGCTTCCCGCCAGTACTGCTCAATCATTGGGCGTAACCGCAACTCAGTCTCGACGTAGGCGATCTCATCGAAACCGACGATGATATTCGCGTCGGGCTGCCACAACTCCGCCAGGAAATCAAACACCGCCTTGCGCTGCTTCGCGGAGCCTTCCGTCATCGATCGAGCCGGAGGCCAGAAGATGACGCGACTTTCCCCGTAATCCGGCGGCCACGTGCGTCGTAGTTTCCATCCTTTTCCCTGTAGTGCCTTCATTGTGGAGTCCGCCGGTTTCGTCGCCAGAATGACCGCGTGGGCGCCACTGGCGCGGGCACGTTCGTCCACGACGGTCGTCATGAAGCGAGACTTCCCGCTTCCGGTCGGCCCCAGGACCGCCAGATGTTCAGCCGTCCACTTTCCCTCTGGCCAACCCCATTCATGCAGGAAAGCCGGGCCCAGTTGAGCCCATGGGACCGTTTCCGGCATCGCTGACTTCCTCACCCCGGTCGTTCTTCGCCGCGATAGCGGGCGCAATGTGATGCTCGTGAATGGCACGCAAGAGCGGCTGAATCTTCATGAAGAAATGGAAGACGTCCGTCATGTCCGACGCTGCGGACACCCACTTTGCCGCCCACTTCGATTTTGACGCCCACCGTGCCAGATCGTCAGCTATATCCTCGCTGATCTCGGACAGGATCGGGGCGCAATGCGGGTCCCGGGTGCTCCACATCAATGCCCCGAATTTGAGCCCCGCGGTCAATTCCTCTTTCAGTTGTGCGTGCACTTTGGACGCAGTATTCCCGGGCGGCCTTCCGCGCTTTTTACCGCCCGGTGCCGGCTCCGTATTCTTGGGTTTTTCGGAGCCTATTTCGAATTTCAAAGCGTCTAATGGCATGAGTCCTCCCAAGGTGTGAATGGGGATACACTCACTATATGCCATACGGGCAGCGTGAGCGGCGCATCAAGGCTGAGGCCGCACGCCGGGGAATAAAGTCCATCCGCACCGTGAATCTCCCGGACGACCGGTACGCACATATCTACGTCGTGCGTGACCAGGGGAAACGCGGGGGAACCACGGTCATGGGGGTTCCGCAGAAAAGGAAGGAAAATCGACGTGGCTAGCCGCAAGGACATCGAAGCCCAGATCGCCGCGCTTCAAGCACAGCTTGAGGCACCGGAAGAAGACGAAGAACTCATCGAGGTCACCCGCCGGAAACGCGACGACGGTACCGATGAGATGGTGCTCAAGGTGCCTCGCAACCACCCGTCCCTGTCGTGGCTTTTCGGTGACGGTAAAGAGATCGAAGAAGAGTCGGGCTCCGAGGAAGATGAGGACGCGAAGGAAAGCAAGAGCGAGCCGGAACCGAAGGCCCGCAAGCCGAAGTACTTCCACCAGTAAGTCGGGTCACCATGGCACTGAGCTTTCAGGCACTACAGGATCTCTGGAAGTCGGCGGGCGGAAGTCCCGCTTCCGCGCCGGTTGCGGCCGCGGTCGCACTGGCCGAATCTCGCGGAGACCCCCGCGCCCACAACCCCGTACCGCCGGACGACTCGTTCGGCCTGTGGCAAATCAATATGCTCGGTGGACTGGGGCCCGCCAGACGCCGCCAGTTCGGCCTGTCGTCCAATGAGGACCTGTACGACCCGGCCACGAACGCACGAGCTGCCGTTGCTATCGCGGGCGGCGGCTCGTCGTTCGCGGCCTGGTCCACCTACACCGACGGCTCATACCGCCGACACCTGAACGGCGAAGGCGGCGGCACCGACACAGCCCCGAGCGGCGGCACCGGCGGCGTACAGCAAACCGGCTTGATCAGGGACCTCTTCACGACGCTGTTTCCCAGCAACACCACACTCGGTACCACGTTGGGCAGTCTGTTCGAGGCGTCGCAATCCGTCGCGGGATCGGGGCCGCTCTCGGGCTTCCTGGCGCCCTTCTACGCGATCACCTCCGTGTTCTCGATGGCCGGGGACCTACTGCGGTTCGTGAAGACGGTCCTGTTCGTACCGAAGACATGGGTTCGCGTCGCCTGTTTCACGTTCGGGTCCGTATTGGTCATGGCCGGGTTGTTCGTGTTCTTCGTCGGCGCCGCGCCCATCAGGATCGCGGAAACCGTTGCAGGAAAGGCACTTCCATGAAAGCCAAGCTCGTCGCGGGCGTCGAACTCGACATGCTCAGCCCGGCCGAACTCCGGTCCGAACTCGACCGCCAGCTAGCCCGCAACAACCACACCGTCGAACCGAAGTACTGGGCTTTCTCCACCCCAACCCTTCCGGCTCTGCTTACCGCTCCCGATCCCGGGTTTCTGTGGTCCATGCGTCTCCTGTCCGCGACGTTCGACGTCGGTGACGGGATGCTGGTCATGGTGAAGGAACCGAGCGACACCAACATCGTCGGCTACAGCTCCACAGTGGACACACGGCACGTCTACCAATGGTCGTCGAAGAGTGGTCTGGTCCTGCCAACGGTCGGGATCTATCTCGCGTCCGCCACCGGCAAGGCGTCGTCGGCACGCGGCACGATGATCTACGAAGAGACCACCGTGGGGAATCTGTGGCGACTGTGACCCGTCATGTTTCCGTCACGGCCGGTTACTGTCCGTGTCATGTCCCGGTTGTCGCGCTAGACAGGAATTTTCATCCATTCGGCGCAGCAAAGTAGGTGGAAACGTCCTACGACCTTTGCCTATGGTCGAACGAGTGATCGAACGCCGGTTCGATCGGGCTGAGGCGAGGGCAGACACCTAGGAGGGATCATGGCACTCACGTTCCAGAGCACGAAGGGGCGCATCACGCGAGGCCGACACGCTGAACCCGTGCCCACGGAGATCGTGAAGGCGATCGAGAAGGCGCTGGCTAACCCGGACGAGTTCGTCCACACCACGGCGCCCGAGAAGGAGATCAAGGAAGCCGCGTCGGCGGTCCGGAGATACCGGGTCCAACATCCCGGCGTGCGTCTGTCCATGTCGGCGAAGCCCGCCGTGGATTCCGCGACGGGCAAGGAGATCCCCGGCAAGATGACGCTCCGTCTCGCGGCCCGGCCGGACAAGGAAGACGCGGCATGACCGCGATCCTGGAACTCACGGTGAGCAGGACCGACGCGGGCGAGTACCACGCCACCGTCACCGATCACACCACGGGCACCACGGAAACCGGCCGCGTTCCCGACAACGTCGTGGCCGCTTTGCCGATGATCCAGGCGGAACTTCTCAAGCATCTCGACACCCCATGAGTTCGGGGCCGGGCGCTGCCGTCGCTCACCTACTGGACTGGGTGGGCGACGGCCGCCGTCTCTCCGAAGTACCCAAGGGGCGCAAGGGAATTCTCAAGTACGCCGAGAAGTACGGCTACGTTCGCCTCACAGCGATCAAAGGCGGTGATTGGCTCGTGAACGCCACCGGGCAGCGCCCGTGACGACTCCGGCGCCCCCGGACACCCGCACCGGCGTCCAGCTCCCCGGGCACCAATGGGGAGCCGTGACGCCGGTGTGGGTGGTCGCGTTCGGCCCCTACAATGGACGCCGTCACCTGTCCCGCATGGTGATCGTCCCGCCGTCGGCCGCGTCCGTCGCGACCGAACTCATCGTGTTCAACGAGTCCCACAAACTCGGGGCAAGCCCGACTGGAGTCTCTACCGGATTCGCCCCAGTGCGCACTATCCCTATCGCGGCCGGGACCGTCATCTACGTCGTGTGGTACGTCTCCGGCGGCAACGCACCCGAAGTGACTCTTCACATGGATCAGGACGCGTGGCTATGAGCTTCGAAAGCGAGTGGGAAGGTTCCGGGGTCGTCACAGCGTCCGAAGTGGACGTCGTCGAAGCCCGCACCGGACGACAGATCCGCATCATCGTTAATTCAAAGATCACGGCTCCCGTCATCAGCTTCACCGACCCGGCGACGCCGACGGAAGCCAACATCTACGGCTTCCGAGACCCCACCACGGGAGCGATGACGATGGTGGTCACCGTGTGGGACCCGGCCAATCAGGCCCCTGCCGGAGGAGCCCTCACCCTGACCCGCAACGCGGCCACGCTGGCCTACTACAACAACTTGGGGTTCCCCGCGAACCGGGTGATCGTGACGCCCACCGCTGTCCAGACGGATCAGCCGGTGATCCTGTCCGGGGAAGCTTGGGGACACCCCTCCCTGTTCGGCGGCTGGAGCAACAGGGATGGATGGGACGCCATAGGGTTTCAGAAGTTCGCGGATGGTCGGGTGTGCTTTCGCGGCTCGTGTGAGGGTGGAAACGTCGCCGATGGAACGAAGGTCTTTTCGTTACCAGAGGGTTACCGTCCCGCCGGGCACGACGCGGTGATGCCGATATCCGCCGAAGGGATCGGCAGCGGGCCGCCCCGTTTGCAGGTCCAGAGCGGCGGAGACGCCTACATCTACGGCATCGGGCGAGGCCCCATATTCCTGGACTCCGCGTCGTTCAGCACCATCTAGCGCCCCGCTTACGGCCATGGGGGTGGCCGATTTTTGGCGATATTATTGGGAAATGCGGAACCCCACGTGTCTCGTCGTAGACGGCATCTCGTCCATGCAGGTCACCAAAGGCGATCTCGTCATCGAAGATGGCTTCCCGCGTGGCTCCCGGGTGCGCACCATCCCCCGCAGCGAGACCACCATCAAAATGATCATCGTCCCGTCCCGGCACGGACACGTCACGCTGGACGTCCTCCAATGGGTCCGCGACGTCGGTATCGCTCTGTACGTCATCCGCGATAGTCAGGTCGTGCTGGCATCCAACCCCGAGGTTTACCGATACGCCGCCATCCGCCGGGCGCAGTGCCTCGCGGCTGACTCCCCGACCGGTACGGAGGTGGTCCGGTACCTGCTTCGGCTCAAGTTGCGTCGCCAAGCTGAGACGATCCGGATGTTGGACGCGGACACGGCCGATTGGATCTTGGAACAGATCCCGTCCGTCGGGCGCCGCACCATCCCCGGGTGCCGCCAACTCGAAGGCAAGTGCGCACAGAAGTACTGGGCTCCGTGGGTGGACCAGCCGATGAGCTGGAAAGGCCCGACGAAACCCAGGTGGACGACCTTCGGGCCGCGACGGTCCGACCGAAGCAACTGCGGCCGCTCCGCCGTGTCCCCGTTCCACGCCCTCATCAACTACGCGTATGCCGTGCTCGAAGCCGAAGGCACCCGGGCATGTCACGTCTTGGGGCTTGACCCGCTTCTCGGGCTCTCGCACCGCGACACCGACAAGCGCCCGAGCATGGTCCTGGACCTGGTCGAACCGATCCGCCCGATGGTGGACGCCGCCGTACTGGACTGGGTCCGCTGCCAGACCTTCACCGCCAAGGACTTCACCGAATCCGAGACCGGGGTCATGCGGCTCAGCCGGACCATCCACGAAGAGGTGGCGGAGCTGGCCATGGAAGTCGCAACAGAGGGCTACGCCGCGTGGGAAGACGTGGCCGCCATGATCGCCGCCACCGCCACGCACAAGAACGCCAAGAAGCCGCGTACGCCACTTACACACCGCAACCAGGCCAGAACCCGCCTGGAACCGACGAGATAGGAGCCCCGCCCATGTCCAGAACCACCGTGGTTGTGCTCAGCGTCGCGGCTGCCGCCGGAATCATCGTCGCCGTCATCGTGGGCATCCTCATCGGCCGGGCGACGAGCGCCCCGACGCCGAACCCGGACGACGAGCTACGACGGAGCTGGGCACAGATGTGCAGCGAAGAGAACCTGAGACACCTTCCAGACCTCCGAAGCACCTGTCAGGCTCACTGACCCCGCACGCCAGCGGCCCCCCCCCCCCCCCACGCCCCCGCCACCGCCACCTCGGTCCGCGGGTGCCGCGACAGGCTTTCCTTGGCGTCACGGACATCCTGC
>NZ_JBHYIK010000051.1:67957-68477 GCF_042739735.1 Amycolatopsis sp. NPDC059027
GTGAGCTATTTCACGATATAACCCAACCCACCCAACCCAACACGCTCTCGGGCCCACGCCCCCCCCCCCCCCGCGCCCCCCCCCCCCCCGCCGGGGGGGGGGGCCCGCTTCATGTCCAGGGGCTTCACCCAGATGGGCGCCCCGAGGGGCCGTAGACGTTTCGGAACGGCCCTAACGTAGTAACCCTTCAGTGCGTTGGGCGTGCTGAAGGGCGCTTTCAGTGCGGCCAGTGCTGTGAAGGACGCCTTCAGTGCATCGGCGCCGGACAGCGGGCCGCCGAGTCGAGCGGTGTCGCGAGGGCACGTCCCGAACGCTCCGATCCGGACGCTCAACGTCGCGAACGCGCCGTTCGGGTCATCGTTTCGCTGCCCTGCCGCTGCCCTGCCGCTGCCGCTGCCGCTGCGCTGCCGCTGCGCTGGCATGTCGCGGAAGTGGCGGAATTGAAGGTGTAAGTCCCCCAACCGGCGTTGGCGACACCCCCCCCCACCCCCCACCCCCACCCCCACAACAACCAAACCAC
>NZ_JBHYIK010000052.1:0-4176 GCF_042739735.1 Amycolatopsis sp. NPDC059027
CGGCGCGAGCAGACCGTCGGCGAGCAGATCGCGCCCGAAGATCCAGCGGACGACGTTCGTTCCGGCGTGAAGGATCGCGACGATCGCGTACGGGTCTTCGGTGTCGTGTTCCAGCTCGACGGGGACCGGCAGCGGGCTCGCCCCGAACGTCCGGAGCCCGAACTCGATCCGCGCCTGGGTGACGCTGTGCTTTTCGGCCATGATGCGGTGCACCCCTCTGTGCCGCGGGAGATGTGTTGATCTTGCTATACACATAACGCACGGTAAGTCACTTGGCGATCCCTCTTGAAAATCTTTCACACGTTAGGGGCAAGGTTCTGCCCGTTCTCCTCACCCACAGGCGACACAATTATGACCGCCGTCACAAATTCGGGTAACGCGGATGATGGGCCCTCAAGCGGTGGACAGGACGATCGTCTCGGTCGGCGACGACCGGCCGGTCGCGCGGTCTTCCAGCAGCGTGATCCCGGCCGCGATCCGCCGGAACGCGGCACCGGTGCCGGGCTTTCCCTGAGCGTCCGCCTCGCAGGCGAGACACAGCGCCCCGATCCGGATCGCGGTCGCCGTGGGGGTGTTCAGCGGCTGACGGCGGGCGAAGATCGGCCTGGCGAGCCGTTCCAGCCGGGGCGCCACGTCCTGGGCCCAGGCCGAGCATCCGCCACCGACGGTCAGCTCGGCACACCCCTGCCAGGTCTCGTGCCCCAGCGAATCCGGCGAAACGATCTCCTCGGTGCTAGCCAGGCCGGTCACAGCCGCCAGCGCGCGGTCGAAGTCCGCTTGGAACCGCTGTCCGTCACCAGTCCGCGAAGCTCCGGAGTCCCGCAGTGCCCGCGACAGCGCGTGCGCGAGCGCCCGCCCGACGATGTCTTCCAGGTGCCGATCGAGTTCGGGCGCCGGCAGCGGGCTGCGGTCGGCCCCGCGGACCCGGTCGAGCGCGAGCACCCCGTCGAGGGTGAGTTGGAGGTCCAGTTCCAGGGCGTGGTCGAGATCCAGGTCGACGGTTTTGGCCAGATTGCGGGCATATTCGCGATCCCGGTCGAGGGCGCGGTCGAGATCGTGCACCATGGCGCGGTCGCGGTCGTGCACCCGCTCCCGGTCCCGCTCCCGGCCACGGGCGGCGTCGAACGCCCGCGCCAGCGCCAGATCGAGCGCCAGTGCGAGGTCGACGGACCGGATCCGCGCGAGGTCGCGGAGCCGGGCGAGGTCGAGTGCCCTGGCGTGGTCGACCTCCAGATCCACCATCCTGGCCAGGTCGAAGGCGTGCGCGAGGGCCGGATCCAGTGCCTTGGCCAGCCCGGGATCGCGGACCTGGGCGAGCGCGAGATCCGCCGCGCGGGCGAGACCGTGGACCAGCTCCCCGGCGAGGTTCCGCGCCCTGATGCCCGCCACCGTGCGCTTGAGGTCGAATTCGAGGGCCCGCAGGACGACCAGTGACCGGATCAGCAGCAGCCGGGCCAGGGTCGGCGCCGAATCGGCCCAGTCCTTGCCGACCCGTTCGCCCAGTGTCCCGGTGTCCACTGTGTACGGATGCCTGCCTTGCCCCGGCGTCCACAACCGCGGCCCGGAACCGTTCTGGTCGTACCAGACACTCAGCGCGGCCGACGGCTCCGGTTCCGCCGGGTGCAGCGCGCGCTGCACGGCCGGATCGCCGATCTCGGTACTCGTGGGCAGCCGGTAGGCCGGTTCACCGCCGACGATGTCGTTGACCCAGCCGACGAAGGCGAGCGCGTCGGTGCCGCGCACCCCGACCACCGGCGCGTCCGAGCCGGGCTGGAACGGCCGCGGGTCGTCGGGCAGATCGTGCCCGGTGTCGGACAGGAACAGCCGGTAGATGTCCGAGGTGATCGGCTGCGGGCAGATCCGGGCCGTGGCGGCGGGGATGAGCCGCCGCAGATGCCGGGTGATCAGGACGTCCGCCATCAGCTTGCGGCGCCGGGGATCGGTGCCGGAATCGTAGGCGGAGCGCAGCAGCCGGTCCAGCCGGTCCCGCAGTTCCGGGTCGATCTCGCGGGCCTGCTCCGCGCAGTCGAAGGCCAGCGCCAGCGCGTGGACGCTGTCCGAGGCCAGGCAGGCCTGGATGATCGCGTCGGAGTCCGACCGGGCGGCGTACAGGAGGATGCTCTCCCGCCACCAGCCGTCCTCGACGGTGCCGGGCAGCAGGCCGGTCAGCCCCTTGTCCCGGATGTGCGCGGCCGCCAGGTACTCCTGGAAAGTGTGGTGGGCGAAGGAATACAGGCCGTTCTCGCGCTCGACCAGCAGCCCCTCCGAGCCGACGCCGGTGAGGAACTCCGCCGCCGAAAGTCCCCTGGCCACCCGGCGCAGCGCGGGTTTGATCGAGGCGATGACCTCGTCTCTCGGCAGGTCCCGCACCCGGCGTTCCATCATGTCGAACGCGAGCCGCCGCAACAGGAACTCCGTCTGGTCCCCGCCCAGTTCGATCGGCAGCTTCTTGGCGCCCCGCCGCCGCCAGAGCATCACCTCGCAGATTTCGCTGTACAGCTCGGCCCGGCTGCCGGGCAGCGCGCCACGGTAGTGGTGCACATTGGTGATCATCGTCAGCAGCAGTGGATTGACCGTCAGTTCGTACAGCCAGGGGGAATCCCGCAGCCGGTCGAGCAGATCGTCCGCGGCCGAGGCGGCGCGCCGCTCGGCCTCCAGCGGGTCGGAGCCGGCGCTGTGCCGCTCGACCGAGCCGCACCAGGCACGCACGAACCGGGCCACCTGCTCGTCGGTGAAGCGGCGCACCTGCAGGACGGTGGCGCCGGCGATCTCGGCCGACTGGTAGCCCCGCGGCCGGGAGGTGATCACGAAGTCGTTGCCGGGGTACTGCCCGATCAGCCGCTCGACCCAGTCCGCCACGGCGCGGCGGTCCTCGCGACGCGCCACCTCGTCCAGCCCGTCGAGCAGCACCACGCATTCGCCGTCGCGCAGCTTCTGCTCGAACCAGCCCTCCGGCTCGTCGGCGCGGTACCGGCCGAGGGTGCGGCGCGCCAGCTCCGCGAGCGACACGTCCGGATCGGAGATCATCTCGGCCGCGTGGTCGCGGAGGAACAACAGGATCGGGACCGCGCGCCGCCGCCTGCCGCCGGACCGGCAGACCAGCCGCGCCGTGTAGCGCAGCAGCGTGGTCTTCCCGCTGCCCGCGGCGCCGACCACCGCCAGCACCCGGGACGCCGGATGGTCCAGGAAGTTCCACAGCTGGTACCGCTCGGTCACCCCGGCGGGCACGTCCCCCAGCGGATCGGCCGCGACCTGGTGCGGGCTGCGCGGCGCCAGGCCGACGTCGACGAAGACCTCGTCGAGCTGAGGTGTGTAGGGCCCGATGGTCGTCAATCCCTTGAGATCGACGAACCGCAGGCTGCCCAGCACGAATTCGCGGTATCGCCGGTCGAAGCGGAACAAGCGGCGCCACAGCGGCTGGTCGAGCCGGGTAACCAGCCGTTCGCGCCACCGTTTCACCAGATCGTCGGCGACCCCACCGGCGAACGCGACGACCGCCAGCACGCCCTCGTAGATGACCAGCAGCAGCCCGGCGAGCACCGGCCTGCCCGCCGCCCAGGCGGGCCAGGCACCCGCCACCGCGGACGGCGGTCCGATCGTCAGCGCGAGCCAGCCGAGGCGCCCCGCCCACTTGCCCGACTCAGCCAACCGCCACGCCTTCCTCATCCGAAAAGGGGAAGGCCAGGATAACCGGCGAATGCGGCGCGGAAGTGCTCATTTGCGCAATTCACGAACACGCGCGAGGGCGATTACGACATTCGAGTGAGCCCGCTGGTCCGTTTATTCCCCGAGCGGGCAAGATCGCTACGGGATCACCCCTCGTGTGGGCGAATTCGTCGTCATGGCGGGAAAAATGGACCAACGTCGACGATCGCCGGAACATTTTCTCCGGATGTGACCCGAAATGACGATCAAGAGTCTTTCCCGCTCGCATTCACCGTCGGGATCCGGTCGCCAGTGAACAAAACCCGACGGCAAGAATGCCCTGCCGGGCACCGTCCCTGTCTGTGAAGGCCCCCTTCACAGCGCCCGGCCCGGCTCCACCGTGATCCCTTTGTGGGGGGGGGGGGGGGGCGGGGGGGGGGGGCCGCCAGCGGCGGGAGTGACTGGTCCGCTGCCGCCGGCCCGCGCCGCGGCGCGCGACCACACTGCAACGATAAGAGAGAGAGCTACAGT
>NZ_JBHYIK010000052.1:4186-68391 GCF_042739735.1 Amycolatopsis sp. NPDC059027
TCGCCGCGGGCGCGCCCCCCCCCCCCCGCAGCCGTGCGGCTCCCGCCACCCTCGGGGGGTCCCTACGCGCCGCGGGCGCCCCGCCCCCCCCCCACAAGGCAGCGCGCCGCGCGAAGCGGCACCAAATCCACAAAGGACAGAGACCCTGACCGCTGACATGTCCCGAACGCGCCGTTGGAGACGTTGAGCGTCCGCTACGCGTCGTTCGGGACAGCGCCGACGGCAACCCGGGCTCACTCCTGGTCGAGGGCCAGGTAGAGGTCGACCCGGTCCGGGAAGGACGCGAGATCCCGGCCGGTCAGCTCGGCGATCCGGCTGATCCGGTAACGCAGGGTGTTGACGTGGACGTGCAGGGCGGCCGACGTCTGCGTCCAGGACCCCGAGTTCTGCAGGAACACCCGGAGGGTGTGGATCAGCTCGGACTTGTGCGCGGCGTCGTAGGCCAGCACCGGCCCGAGCACCCGCGACCGGAACGACCTCCGCAGCTCGTCCGGGACCGCGGCGAGCAGCAGCAGATGCGAGGCGACGTCGTCGCCCGCCACCACGGTGGCCCGGCCGGGAGCCAGCTCGGCGAGTTTGCGGGCGTGCCGCGCCTCGTGCACGGCCGACCGCAGCCCGGCGGCGTCGAGTGCCCGGCTCGCGCCGACCGCCAGCCGCGCCGAGCCCAGCGCGGGTTCGAGCGTCCGCACGGCTTCCTTCACCTCGGCGACCAGCGCGTCCACCGCGTCCAGCCCCGCGCCGGGCGAGATCCGGGCCAGGCCAAGCGTTTCCCCGTCGATCTCGCCGATGATCGCGCGGTCCCCCAGCGGGGCGAGCAGCTCCGCGAGGAGCACCGCGGCGAGGCCCGGACCGCCGCCGTCCAGGCTCACCGACACCGCGCACACCGGATCGGCGGGCGCGAGATCGGCCTCCGGCAGGCGTGCGGCGACCTCGGCCGCGGTCGTGTTCTCCGCCAGCGCCAGCCGGAGCAGCGGCTGGGCCGCCCGGTCTTCCATCCGCTTCGCGTCGTCGAGCCGGGTGCGTTCGAGACCGGCCAGCGTGGCCAGTTCCGCGGCCAGCTCCCGGTCGGCCGGCTCGTGGTCTCCATCGAGCACGAGGAACCAGCTGACCACGCGATGGCCCGCCCGCGCGGCGGCGGACAGCAGGGTCACCGGGCCCGCGTCCGTCTCGACGACCTTCGGCAGCCGGTCCGCGCGCAGGAACCGCTCGGCCAGCAGCACCCGGCGGTCCGCGGCGAGCGTGTCCGCCGGTCCGGCGATCAGGCGTCCGGTGGCGCTCAGCACCCAGCAGTCCGCGCCCAGTTCGGTCGCGCCCGCGGCGATCAGGTTGGCGATGCCGCCGCCGTCCGCGACGGCCGCGACCAGCCGCCGGTACTGGTCGAGGAACCGGCCCGCCCCCGGTGTGCGCTCGGCGCGTTCCGCCGCCAGCCAGAGGATGGCCTGCTCGCTGATGGTGGCGAACGAGACGTTCACCGGGACTTCGATCAGCGGCACGCGATGCCGGCGGCAGGCCGCCACCATGTGGTCCGGCACCGGACCACCACCCCATTGGGCGGTTCCCGCGCCGAGTGCCGCGACGTCGGCCTCCGCGAGCGCGGCGACGAACGCTTCCGACTCGGCTGGGTTGTTCCACCACTCCATGCCGCTGAGCACGAGTTCCCCGCCGGTGAGATAACGCCGGGGGTCACGCAGCGTGGCAGTGAAGACACGCTCGAAACTCCGGTCGAGCTGGTCTTCTCCGACCAGCAGCGTGAGCCCGAGCTGCTCGGCCGCCAAGAGTGCGCTCAGTCGCACCGTGCCTCCAAGCTTCTTTTGTCCGTCTTTGGAGGAAAGCACGAAAACCACGTCCCCGCGCCCCCGTTCTTTCGGTGAATCCGCCGCTGGCCAGCCGCGGAACACCCAGTGTGTACTGCTTCACAGCCCGGAAAGCGAGCGATCGGGCACAGCGAGGCGCGACGACGCGACGAGCGGGAGGCGACGGTACGGCATGAGCGATGCTTGCGAGCGAATCATGGACATCATGCGCCAAAAGGAATTGGACGCTGTCTCGCGGAGCGAGTCGATCGCATGAGCGAATCTTCACGGAGCGTGCTCACCCCGTTCCACGCCCTCTCCGGCGCCGCGGCCGAGCGCGAACTGCTCGCTTGCTGCGCCTCGCCGGTCTGGGCGGCGGCGATCGCGGCGGGCCGCCCGTATGACGACGTCGGCGCGGTGCTGCGTGCGTCGGACATGGAACTGGCGGTCCTCGGCTGGGACGAGATCGAGAAAGCGCTCTCCGCCCACCCGCGGATCGGCGAGCGGGCCGCGGGGCAGGGCCGCGAAGCGGCGTGGTCCCGTCGTGAGCAGTCCGCCGCCGCGACCGCGGACACCACCGTCCTCGCGGAACTGGCCGAGGCGAACGCCGAGTACGAGCGCGTCTTCGACCGGGTGTTCCTGATCTGTGCGAGCGGGCTGCCCGCGGCCGAGATCCTCGCGCACCTCAGAGCCCGCCTCGGCAACGACGAACAGGCCGAACGCGCCGTGGTCCGCGAGGAACTGCGCAAGATCGTCCGGCTGCGACTGGAGAGGTGGCTGTCTTGAGCCTGTCGACCCACGTCCTGGACGCCGCGAAGGGCCGGCCTGCCGCCGGACTCGGCGTCCGGCTCGACCGCCACGACGACACGGGCTGGGCCACGGTCGCCGAGGAGCGGACCGACACCGACGGCCGGATCACCGGCTGGTCCCCCGGCCCCGGCACGCACCGGCTCGTCTTCGACACCGGTGCCTACCTCGGCGCCGGCGCGTTCTACCCCGAGGTCACGGTGGCCTTCCGGATCGGCGATCCCGGCGAGCACTACCACGTCCCCCTGCTGCTGAGCCCCTACGCGTACTCGACCTACCGGGGCAGCTGAGCACTGTCCACTTCAGACATCCATTTCGGACCACGAGGAGCACGGAAAGATGGCGATCGTTCTCGGCGGGAACCGGTACGGCAAGGCCGAAGTCCGGCTCGTCCGCATCGACCGCGACGGCGAGGAGCACGGGATCACCGACCTCAACGTCAGCGTCGCGCTGTCCGGTGACATGGCCGACACGCACCTGAGCGGCGCGAACGACAAGGTGCTGGCCACCGACACGCAGAAGAACACCGTGTACGCCTTCGCCCGCGACGGCATCGGGTCCATCGAGGACTTCGCGCTGCGGCTGGCCCGGCACTTCGTCGACTCGCAGGAGAGCATCCACTTCGCGCGGGTCGCCATCGAGCGGTACTCGTGGTCGCGGCTGACGGTCGAGGGCGAACCGGCCCGGCATTCGTTCTCCCGCTCGGGCGACGGCACCCGCACCACCGTGGTGAGCTACGACGGCGAACGGTCGTGGGCGCTGTCCGGGATCACCGACCTGACCGTGCTCAACTCCACCGACTCCGAGTTCTGGGGTTTCCCGCGCGATCGGTACACGACGTTGCAGGAGACCAAGGACCGCATCCTCGCCACCGCCGTCAACGCGACCTGGCGGCACGCCACGACCGATGACGTCGACTGGGAAGCGAGCTACCGCGCCGCGCGCCAGAACCTGCTGGAGGCATTCGCGGCCACCTACAGTTTCTCGCTCCAGCAGACGCTGTACGCCATGGGCGAGCGGGTGCTCCAGCACGTCCCGGGAATCGCCGAGGTCCGGCTGAGCCTGCCGAACAAGCACCACTTCCTGACCGACCTCACCCCGTTCGGCATGGACAACCCCGGCGAGGTGTTCTACGCGGCGGACCGCCCCTATGGCCTCATCGAAGGCACCGTGCTGCGCGACGACGCGCCGCCCGCCGGTCCGGCCTGGGACTGAGGGAGGAATCCACAGTGGACTTCTTGCGCCCCCGTAGCCTGGCCGAAGCCCTTGCCGCCAAAGCGGAACATCCCGACGCAGTCCCGATCGCGGGCGGTACCGACGTCATGGTGGAGCTGAACTTCGACCATCGCCGTCCCGCCGCCCTGCTGGACCTGAACCGGGTCGCCGAGCTGCACGAGCACGGCCGCCAGGACGGCCGGATCCGGATCGGCGCCGCGGTGCCCTACACCCGCATCATCGCCGAACTGGGCACGGAACTGCCCGGGCTGGCGATGGCCGCGCGGACCGTCGGCTCACCGCAGATCCGCAACCGGGGCAGCGTCGGCGGCAACCTCGGCGCCGCGTCCCCGGCGGGCGACAGCCATCCCGCCCTGCTGGCGGCCGACGCCGACGTCGAGATCGCGTCCGTCAGGGGCACCCGGATCGTGGCGGCGAAGGACTTCTACCTCGGGGTGAAGCGGAATGTGCTCGAACCGGACGAGCTGATCACCGCCGTCCACCTCGCGCCCGCCGACGGGCCGCAGCAGTTCAGCAAGGTCGGCACGCGCAACGCGATGGTGATCGCGGTCTGCGCCTTCGGCCTTGCCCTGCATCCCGCGCAACGGCGCGTCGGCACCGGGCTCGGTTCGGCCGCACCGACGCCCCGCGCGGCCACCTCCGCCGAGGAGTTCATCGCCGGTGAGCTGGACTGGGAATCGCCCAGGCCGCTGAACGACTCGGTGCTGCGCCGGTTCGGCGCGCTGGTCGCCGAGGCCGCGTCGCCGATCGACGACGTCCGGGGCAGCGCCGCCTATCGCAGGCACGCGCTGTCCGTGCTGGCCCGCCGCACCCTCGGCTGGGCCTGGTCCGACTACACCCGAGGAGGACGGGCATGCGCGTGAACCTGACCGTCAACGGCGAGAAACGCGAAGCCGACGACGTCTGGGAAGGGGAAAGCCTGCTCTACGTACTGCGGGAGCGGCTGGGCCTCCCCGGCTCGAAGAACGCTTGCGAGCAGGGCGAATGCGGCTCGTGCACGGTCTATCTCGACGGCGTCCCCGCGTGCTCCTGCCTGGTCGCGGCCGGACAGGCCGAGGGCCGCGAGGTCCGCACGGTCGAGGGGCTCGCCGACGGCGACCGGCTCGACCCGGTCCAGGAGTCCTTTGTGGAGACCGGTGCTGTCCAATGTGGATTCTGCACGCCGGGCCTGCTGGTCGCCGCGCACGACCTCCTCGAACGTAACACCGAGCCGAGCGACCCCGAGATCCGGGAAGCGCTCGCCGGGAACCTGTGCCGCTGCACCGGCTACGAGAAGATCCTGGCAGCGGTCCGGCTCGCCGCGTCGCGCCGCCGGGACAAGGAGGGGGCCCGATGAACGCGCCCGCCCGTTCCCCGCAGAACCTGGCCGGCACCATCTCCGGCGGGGTCGGTGACAGTCCACTGAGGCCGGACGGCACGCTGAAGGTCCGCGGCGAGTTCGCCTACGCCTCCGACCTGTGGCACGAGAACATGTTGTGGGGCGCCACCCTGCGCAGCCCGCATCCGCACGCGCGCATCCTCGCCATCGACGTCTCGGCGGCGCTGGCCACGCCCGGGGTGCACGCGGTCCTCACCCACGAGGACGTCCCCGGCGAAAACGTTTACGGCCTGAAACACCAGGACACCCCGGTGCTCGCCGAAAACCTCGTGCGGTACCAAGGAGAACCCGTCGCACTGATCGCCGCCGACCACCCGGAGATCGCGCGGCAGGCGCTCAAGAAGATCCGGGTCGACTACGACGTGCTGGAGCCGATCACCGATCCTGAGCGCGCCGCCCATGACGACTCGCTGCCGAAACTGCACCCGAACGGCAACCTCGTGCGCTACCAGCGGATCGTCAAGGGCGACCCGGAAGCCAGGGCGGACGTGGTGGTCTCCGGCGTGTACGAAATCGGCATGCAGGACCAGGCTTTCCTCGGCCCGGAAGCAGGACTCGCCGTACCGGACGAGGACGGCGGCGTCGACCTCTACCTGGCGACGCAATGGCTCCACGTCGACCAGAAGCAGACCGCGCACGCGCTCGGGCTGCCGCCGGAGAAGGTGCGACTGACACTGTCCGGCGTCGGCGGCGCGTTCGGCGGCCGGGAGGACCTGAGCATGCAGGTCCACTCGTGCATGCTGGCGCTGCGCACCGGCCGCCCGGTGAAGATGTCGTACAACCGCGAGGAATCCTTCTTCGGCCACGTGCACCGCCACCCCGCGCGGATGTACTACGAGCACGGCGCGACTCGCGACGGCGAGCTGGTCTACGTCCGGGCGAGGCTGTACTTCGACGGCGGCGCCTACGCCTCCAAGACCCCGGTCGTGGTCGGCAACGGCACGACGCTGAGCGTCGGCCCGTACAACGTGCCCAACGCGCACATCGAGGGCTGGGGCGTCTACAGCAACAACCCGACCTGCGGCGCGATGCGCGGGCTCGGCGCGGTCCAGCCGACCTACGCCTACGAGTCCCAGATGGACAAACTCGCCGCCGCGCTCGGGATGGACCCGGCCGAACTGCGCGTCCGCAACGCGATGAGCGAGGGATCGACGACCGTCACCGGCCAGGTCGTCGACTTTCCCGCCCCCGTCGGCGAACTCGTCCAGCGCGTCCGGGATCTGCCGCTGCCGCCGGAAAACACCGACGCCGACATCCTGCAGTTGCCCGGTGGCGCGGCGAACACCACGCACGGCGAGGGGGTCGTGCGTGGTGTCGGCTACGGCGTGACGATCAAGAACATCTCCTACGCCGAAGGGCTGGACGACTATTCGACCGCCCGGGTGCGGCTGGAGGTGATCGGCGGCGAGCCGGTCGCGCTGGTGCACACCGCCGCGGCCGAGGTCGGCCAGGGCCTGGTCACCGTGCAGCAGCAGATCGCGCGCACCGAACTCGGCGTCCAGCGGGTCACCCTGCATCCGCACGACACGAGCGTCGGCGACGCCGGGTCCAGCTCGGCGTCCCGGCAGACCTACATCACCGGCGGCGCGGTGCGGAACGCGTGCCTCGCGGTGGCCGGGCAGGTGTACGCACTCGCCGCGCGCCGCCTCGGCGTGTCCCCGGACGGGCTGAGCCTGAGCGGCGGGAAGCTGACCGGCACCGACGGCGTCGTGCTGGCGGATCTCGCGGAGGTGCTCGGGGACGAGATCATCGAGGAGACCCGGGAATACCACCACCGCAAGACGTACCCGCTCGACCCCGAAACCGGTCAGGGCAACGCGCACGTGCAATACGGCTTCTCCGCGCACCGCGCCGTCGTCGACGTGGACACCGAACTCGGCCTGGTCAAGGTCGTCCAGCTGGACTGCGCCCAGGACGTCGGCAAGGCGGTGAACCCGGACGCCGTGCTCGGCCAGATCCACGGCGGATCGGCGCAGGGCCTCGGCCTCGCGGTCATGGAGGAGATCCAGGTCACCGGCGGGACCGTGCGCAACCCGTCGTTCACCGACTACCTCATCCCGACCATTCTCGACATGCCGCCGATGACCGTGGACGTGCTGGAGCGTCCCGATCCCCACGCGCCGTACGGCGTCCGGGGCGTCGGCGAGCCACCGACCATCTCCGCCACCCCGGCGATCGCGAACGCGATCCGCGCGGCCACCGGCCTCGCGCTCCCCCGCGTCCCGATCAAACCGGAACACATCACCGGCACCTGAACGACTTCCGGGAGAACAAATGCTCGTGCACACCGACCTCGAAACCGCGTGGCTCGCCGAAACGATCCGGCTGGCCACCGAGAACGTCGCGAACGGCGGCGGGCCCTTCGGCGCGCTGATCGCCCGCGACCACGAGATCGTCGCGACCGGCATCAACCGCGTCACCCCGAACCTCGACCCGACCGCGCACGCCGAAGTGACCGCGATCCGCGCGGCCTGCCAGGAACTCGGAACGTTCAAACTGGACGGTTGCGTGCTCGTTTCGAGCTGCGAGCCCTGCCCGATGTGCCTCAGCTCGGCGTTGTGGGCCAGGGTCGACCGCGTCATCTACGCGGGCGACCGCCACGACGCGGCCAAGGCCGGTTTCGACGACCGCGCCTTCTACGAGCTCTTCGACAAGCCGAGGGACAGCTGGGACGTACCCGTCGCCAGGCTGTCCACAGTAGACGGATTCGTTCCCTTCGCGGCCTGGCTGGACAACACCGCACGCGTCGAATACTGAGCCGAAAACCCACCGGAAATCGCCAGAACCTGGCCGAAACCGGTGCTGACCGGAGCACCAGAAAAACCCAAACGTCCCGCTCGCCCCGCCCCGTGCCATACGGGGCGCGGCGAAGCACGCCCACCGGCAAGGGAAGGACGCATGACCCGGACCCAGCCCGAGGCCCGCCTCGGCGTACCCGCCACCGCAGGCCGCCTCTCCCCGCTCGAACGTCTCTTCGCGATCCGCGGCCGCGGATCGACCGTCGGCCGCGAAGTCCGCGGCGGCATCACCACCTTCGTCGCGATGGCCTACATCGTGCTGCTCAACCCGCTCATCCTCGGCGCGTCGGCCGACATCACCGGCGCGCGGCTGACCTCGTCGCAGATCACCACCGCCACCGCGCTCGCCGCCGCGGTGATGACCGTCCTCATGGGACTGATCGGCAACGCCCCGCTCGCTTTGGCGGCGGGGCTGGGCATCAACGGCATCGTGGCCTTCCAGATGGCACCGGCGATGACCTGGGCGCAGGCATTCGGGCTGGTCGTGCTCGAAGGCGTCTGCATCGTGCTGATGGCCGCGAGCGGCATCCGCCAGCGGATCATGGACGCGATCCCGAAGGCGCTGAAGACCGCCATCACCGTTGGCGTCGGCCTCTACCTCGCGCTGGTCGGCCTGGTCAGCGCCGGTTTCGTGACCAGGACGCCGGACGCCGCGCACAGCACCGTGCCGGTCCGGCTCGGGCTGAACGGGCATCTGTCCGGCTGGCCGATCGCGGTGTTCTGCTTCGCGCTGCTGCTGATGACCGTGCTGACCGCGCGGAAGGTGCCCGGCGCGGTGCTGATCAGCATCGGCGCGGCCACCGTGCTCGCGGTCGTGCTCAACCAGGGCTTCGGCGTCTCCGGCTGGGGTCTGGTGGAGCCGAGGGTGCCCGATCACCTGCTCGCGGCGCCGGACTTCGGGCTGTTCGGGCACGTCGACCTGTTCGGCGGCTTCGTCTCGGCCGGGCCCATCGCGGCGACGGTGTTCCTGTTCACCCTGGTGCTTTCCGGCTTCTTCGACGCGATGGGCACGATCACCAGCGTCTCCGACGAGGCCGGGCTGTCCCGGGACGGGAAGGTGCCGCGGATGGGCCGGATCCTGCTCGTCGACGGCGCCGGTGCGGTGATGGGCGGGGTCAGCGGTGCCTCCCCCAACACCGTGTTCCTCGAATCCGCGGCCGGGGTCGGCGAGGGCGCGCGGACCGGGCTGGCGAGCGTGGTCACCGGGGCGCTGTTCGCTGCCACCCTGCTGTTCACCCCGCTGGCCGACGTCGTCCCGGCGCAGGCGGCGGCGCCCGCGCTCGTGGTGATCGGCGGGATGATGATGGCGCAGTGCCGCAACATCCCTTGGCACGACACGGATTACGTGATCCCGGTGTTCCTCACGGTGGCGGTCATCCCGTTCACCTACTCGATCACCAACGGCGTCGGCGCCGGGCTCATCGCGTTCGTGCTGATCAAGACCTGCAAGGGCCGGTGGCGCGAGGCGGGCTGGCTGCTCACCGTGCTCGCGCTGATCTTCGGCGTCTACTTCGGCGTCACCGGCATCGAAGCTCTCTTCACATAAGGAGCGAGAAATGGCCTTGATGTTCCTCAACGGCGGAGCCATGCGGGGTGAGCCACTGCACCACCTCCTCGGCGACGCCCCGCTCGTCACGGCGACCAAGACGGCGCCGAAGTACCGTTTCTACTCCGTCGGCGACGCCTGCCCCGCGCTCTATCCGGTATCGCACGGCGGGGCCGCGGTGTCCGGCGAGGTGTACGACCTCTCGATGGACGTCCTGCGCGACCGCGTCCTGCCGAGCGAACCGCACGAACTGGAGCTCGGCGTCGTCGAACTCGCCGATGGCAGTTCGGCCTTCGCCATGTTGCTGCGTCGTCCCTACACCTCGCATGTCCAGCTCACCGACATCACCGAGATCGGCGACTGGCGGGCCTACCGGGCCGGCACGAAGAAGCCGTGAGCGGGCCCCACGTCCTGGTGGCGCCGGACAAGTTCAAGGGTTCCCTGACCGCCGCCGAGGTCGCCGGCGCCATCGCGGCCGGGATCGGTTCCGTCGTCCCCGGCGTCCCGGTGCGTACCTTGCCGGTGGCCGACGGGGGTGACGGGACCGTCGCCGCGGCGGTCGCCGCCGGTTTCCGCCGCGTCGACGTCCCCGCGCGGGGCCCGACCGGGCAGCGGATCACCGCCTCCTTCGCGCTTTCGGGCGACACCGCGATAGTGGAGCTGGCGGAGGCGTCCGGGCTGCACCGGCTCCCTGGCGACGTGCCCGCCCCCTTGACCGCGTCCAGCGCGGGCACCGGGGACCTGATCGCCGCGGCGGTGCGGTCCGGTGCCCGCCGGATCGTGCTCGGGGTGGGCGGCAGCGCCTGCAGTGACGGCGGAGCGGGCCTGCTGACCGCGCTCGGCGCCCGGCTGCTCGACTCCTCGGGTGCGGAGCTCGCCCCCGGCGGCGCCGCATTGCGGGAGCTGCACCGCCTCGAACTGTCCGATCTGGACCCCGCATTGTCCGAAGTGGACATCGAGTTGGCGAGCGATGTCGACAACCCGCTGCTCGGCCCGCACGGTGCCGCCGCGGTCTACGGACCACAGAAAGGGGCGGGCCCGGCGGCGGTCCGGGTACTGGAGGACGGGCTGCGCCGCTGGGCCGAGGTCGCCGGCCCAGCGGACGCGGCGCGCCCCGGGGCGGGCGCGGCGGGCGGCGTCGGATTCGCCGCGCTCGCCGTACTGCACGCGCGCAGGCGTCCCGGGATCGAGTTGCTCACCGAACTGCTCGGGTTCGACGACGCCCTGCGTGACGCCCGGCTCGTCGTTACCGGTGAGGGTTCGCTCGACGAGCAGACCCTGCGCGGCAAGGCGCCCTCGGGAGTCGCGGCGAGGGCGCGGAAGGCGGCCGTTCCGGTGGTCGCCGTCGCGGGCCGCTGCCTGCTCACCACCGCCGCGCTGCGGGACTCGGGCTTCGAGGCCGCGTACGCGCTGACCGATGTCGAGCCGGACCCGGCTCGCTGTATCGCCGCCGCCGGACCGTTGCTGACCATGGTGTCCGCGCGGCTGGCCGAAGACTGGCTGAGGAGCCCATGACCGACCTCGTACTGCGTTCGGACCAGGTCCACACCCCCGGCGGCCCCCGTCCCGCCGCCGTCTGTGTCCACAACGGACGGATCACCGCCGTACTCGACCGGAATTCCATTGTGGACACCGCGCGCGACGTCGACCTCGGCGGCCTCGCCCTGCTTCCCGGGCTGGTGGACACCCACGTGCACGTCAACGAACCCGGCCGCACCGAATGGGAGGGTTTCGCCACCGCGACGGCGGCCGCGGCGGCGGGCGGGGTCACCACGATCCTCGACATGCCGCTGAACAGCCTGCCGCCCACGGTGACCGCCGGCGCGCTGGCGGTCAAACGCGCGGCGGCGGCCGGGCAGTGCGTGGTGGACGTCGGTTTCTGGGGCGGGGCGATCCCCGGCAACCTCGACGATCTCGCCGGGTTGCACGAGGCGGGCGTCTTCGGCTTCAAATGTTTTCTCTCTCCGTCCGGAGTGGACGAATTCCCGCCGCTGGACTGGGCGGGACTCGACGCCGCGCTGGCCGAACTGTCCAAGATGGACGCGTTGCTGATCGTGCACGCCGAGGACGCGGCCGAACTGGACGCGGCCCCGGCGGCGGGCGAGTCCTATCCGGACTTCCTCGCCTCGCGCCCGGAATCGGCCGAACAGCGAGCCATCGACGGACTGATCGACCGCGCGACGCGGCATTCCGCGCGGACGCACGTCCTGCACCTTTCCTCGGCCGCCGCGCTCGGCCGGATCGCCGACGCCCGGGCGGCCGGGGTGCGGATCACCGCCGAAACCTGCCCGCACTACCTGACGCTGGCCGCCGAACGGATCCCGGACGGAGCGACGGAGTTCAAGTGCTGCCCGCCGATCCGGGACGACGTCAACCGGGACCGGCTGTGGCGAGGGCTCACCGACGGCGTCATCGACTGCGTGGTCAGCGATCACTCGCCCTCGACGCCCGAACTGAAGCGAGGCGGGTTCGGCGAGGCGTGGGGCGGGGTGTCCTCGCTGCAGCTGGGCTTGCCCGCCGTCTGGACCGAGGCGCGACGCCGCGGGCACTCGCTTTCCACCGTCGTACGCTGGATGGCCACCGCGCCCGCGGACCTCGCGGGACTGTCCGGCAAGGGACGGATCGCCCCCGGCCGCGACGCGGACCTGGTCGCCTTCGCCCCTGACGAGGAGTTCACCGTCGACGTCGGCGGGTTGCGGCACCGGCACCCGATCACGCCGTACGCCGGGGCGCGGCTGCACGGCGTCGTCCACCGGACCTGGCTGCGCGGCCGGGAGATCGACGGCGAGCCCACCGGAGTTCTGTTGTCCCGAGAGAGGAAAGCATGACCACCGAACCGACCACCCTGCCCGACCTCGCGTCCCGGCCGCACGGCGGCACCGTCCTGGCCGCCAGCGACGAGTTCTTCGCCGACAAGGAAAACCTCATCAAGGCCGAGGACCCGGCCTTCCGGCCGCACACCTTCACCCCGAAGGGCCAGGAGTACGACGGCTGGGAGACCCGCAGGCGCTTCGGCAGGACCGGTGGGCACGACTGGGTGCTGCTCCGGCTCGGCGCCCCCGGCATCGTGCGCGCGATCGACGTGGACACCTCGTTCTTCCTCGGCAACTATCCGGAACGCTGCCGGGTCGAAGCGACCGGAGTCGAGGGCTACCCCGGCGTCGAGGAGCTGGCAGCCGCCGAGTGGTTCGAGCTGCTGCCGGAGAGCCCGCTGGCGGGCGGCACGCACAATGTGTTCACAGTGGACAGTCCCCGCCGGGTCACGCACATCCGGCTGCACATCCTCCCGGACGGCGGAATCGCCCGGCTGCGAGTGCACGGCGAAGTCGTTCCCGATCCCCGCGACCTGTCCGGGCTGCCGTTCGACCTCGCGGCGACCCTGAACGGCGGCACCGTGCTCCGGTGCAGCGACAGCTTCTTCTCCCCGCCCGCCAACATGCTCCAGCCCGGCGAGTCCCGGTTCATGGCCGACGGCTGGGAAACCGCCCGCCGCCGCGACGACGGACACGACTGGGCGGTGCTGTCGCTAGCCTGCGCGGCGACCCCAGTGGTCGCGGAGATAGCCACCACGCACTACCTCGGCAATTCACCGGACCGCGTCGCACTGTCCGGTGTGGACAGCGCGACCGCGTCACCCGATGACGACACGGCGTGGTTCCCGCTGCTGCCCGAGACGAAGCTGCTGCCGGACACCACCCACCGGTTCCGGCTCGCCGCGGACCGTCCGGTCACCCACGTCCGGATCGACAGTCACCCCGACGGCGGCATCGGCCGCTTCCGCCTCTACGGCGAGCTGACCGCCCAGGCGGTCCACGACCTGACGGCCCGGTGGTTCACCTCGCTCCCCCTGGCCCAGGCCGTCCAGGTACTGGCCGCCGCCGGGCTGCCCGGCGAGCTGGCCGACCGTCCGGTGACCGCGGTGCCGGACCTGCTCAAAGCCCTGCTGGGCAAGGACTCGTGAGCGTTCCGACCGCTTCGAACCGTTCGGAACGCTCATGAGTCCTTGGTGCCCCACGCGTTCGGGATAGGCGGAGGTCAGCGGACTCGCCGGGCGGAAGGCTCGCGGATCAGGCGGCCAGGGTGGTCCGGCCCGCCACCACGACGCGCGCCACCTCGGCGATACGCCGGCCGAGTTGACGCGCGGTGGCGATGTCGGCCTTGTGCACCGCATCGGGTCCTTCGTCGTTGTTGCTCTGCGCGCCCGCGCCGAGGAAGAACCCGAGGCGGTTGACGTCGTGCTCGGACGCGGTCGAAGTGTTCCAGCCCGGGTGGAGGCCCAGGTTCACCCAGTGCATGCCGTGCTGGGCGGCGAGCACGGTGAAGTACTGGAGGGTGTTGAACTTGTCGCCGCTCTTCGAGCCCGAGTTGGTGAAGCCGGCGGCGAGCTTGTCGCGCCAGACGCTGTCGTACCAGCGCTTCGAGCTGATCTCGGCGAAGGTGTGGAACGCGGCGGACGCGGTGCCCATGTAGGTGGGCGAGCCGAAGACGATCGCGTCCGACGCGTCCAGCAGCTCCCACTGCTCGTCGGACATCTTGTCGATCTCGATCAGGTGAACGGCGGCCCCGGTTTCGGCGGCGCCGTCCCGGACGGCTTCGGCGAGGACGGCGGTGTGGCCGTAGCCGGAGTGGTAGGCGATGGACACGGCAGGCGTGGTCACGGGCACAGGCTCCTTCGGATTCGCTCCCGGCCGCGGGATCGCGCCGGGGATGACCTCTCCAGGAAAGCACTAACTAATCGAAAGCGCAATCCATGGGTTAGCGCTACCGAGTGGTAAGCTTGTGTCCATGAGCAGCGCGCCCGACACCGAGATCTGCACCGGAGACGAAGCGGTCTTCGACGTGTTCGCGCGCACCTGCCCGTCGCGCACCGCACTGGAGCACGTCACGGGCAAATGGGGCAGCCTGACCCTCGGCGCGCTCGGCAAGGGCACGGCCCGCTTCAACGAGCTGCGGCGCCGGGTCGACGGCGTCAGCGAGAAGATGCTGTCCCAGACCCTGCACGCGCTGGAGCGCGACGGCCTGGTGCACCGCGAGGCCCAGCCCACCAATCCCCCGCGCGTGGACTACGCGCTGACCCCGCTCGGCGAAACGATCACGAAGCAGCTGCTGACCCTGATCGACCTCGTGGAAGGCCGGATGCCCGAGGTCCTCGACGCCCAGCGACGCTACGACACCGAAGACCGCGCCTGAGCGCCTGTCCGCTATCCGGACACCTCGTTCCGTCAAACGGGCGCATTTCCTTACGGCGGCGGCCGTCCGTTGCCAGAATCGTCGCCATGACGACCTCACAGCGGTGGATGCCCAACTACGGCGAGCCCTACCAGCCGGTCCCCTACCAGCCGCCGAGGATGGCAGCGGGCGAATCGGTCACCAAGGCGGCGGAGCTGCGGCAGCGGATGGAGCAGCGGCGGACCGTCCGGATGTTCGCCTCCGACCCGGTGCCCGAGCAGGTCGTGCTGGACGCGATCGCCACGGCCTCGACCGCGCCGAGCGGCGCGCACCAGCAGCCGTGGACGTTCGTCCTGGTCACCGACCCCGACATCCGGCAGCGGATCAGGGAGGAGGCCGAGGCGGAGGAACGGGTCTCCTACGACGGCAGGCTCGGCGAGGAGTGGCTGTCCGCGCTGCGCCCGCTGGGCACGGACGCGATCAAACCCCACCTCACCGACGCTCCTTACCTGATCGTGGTGTTCCAGCAGCGGTACCACCTGATGGACGACGGCCGCACGCACAAGCACTACTACGTCGACGAGTCGGTCGGCATCGCGGTCGGGATGCTGCTCACCGCGCTGCAGGTGGCCGGGCTCTCCGCGCTGACCCACACGCCGTCGCCGATGCGGTTCCTCGCCGAGGTCCTCGGCAGGCCACGCAACGAAAAGGCCTTCGCGGTGATCCCGGTCGGCTATCCGGCCGAGGACTGCGTCGTCCCCGACCTGCGGCGCAAATCCCTCGACCAGGTGCTGATCCGGGTCTGAACGTCCGATACCGAACGTTCGGACCCGCGACCCTTCGCTACGACCGACAGGCCTTGAGGTGCGCCAGTAACGCGCCGAAGGAGGGCGCGCCGACGACCAGCACCGGACGAATGTGGTCGGGCAACGCGGCCTGCTTGCTGTCGCGGACCCCGACCAGCCCGTCCCCGGTGCCGACGTCGACGCAGGCGTTCTCCTCGAAGTGCGAATGGCTGCTCGTGTGCCAGCCGGTCAGGTTGGTGTACCGGGTACGCATGGGTGGCCTCCCTGTCCTCGGATGTTCCGACTGGGGTCCGCGCCGGTCCCGAGGTCTGGGGGCTCCCCGGTGGATCGCACCGGGAGGTCCTGAGCGGTTCCCTCTCTCAGGGTAAGCGGCGGCGCACACGGGGTAAACCGCCACCCGGCGGCGTGATGAGGACCGGGCACGCCGCATGGTGCGTCAGCGTCCGCCCTGTCGAGCCGAGGGTCAGCCCGGACAGGCCACCCCGGCCCCGGCTGCCGACCACGATCAGCCGAGCCTGGTGGCTCAGTGTCACCAGGCAGTGCCGTGGCCGTTCGGCGACCACCATCCGCTCGACCGCGACGATCGGATGCCGTTCGGCACGAGACCGCAGCCGCTCCCCGAGCAACCGCCAGCCCTTCTGCTGCGCGGCGCGGCCACCGCCGGACAGCATGGTTTCGCGATCATGGCAGGCGTGCACCGCGAGCAGTTCCGCCCCGGCCAGTGCCGCCGCCGTGAACGCGGCGTCGATGGCCGTCTCGCCCGCCGGGCTGCCGTCCACGCCGAGCACGACCGGCCCGTCCGGCCGCGCGTGTCCCCGGACGACCGCCACCGGGCAGCGCGCCTTGGCGAGCAGATCCGCCACCGGAGCCCCGTAGAACCAGCCGAGCAGGCGGCCGTGCTCCGGCGGCCCGACCACGATCAGCGCGGCGCCCGCGGTCCCCGCGAGCAGCGCGGTCAGCGGGTCGGTGTCCATCGACTGCGCGAACACCGGGACCCCTGGCACGGCTTCGCCCGCGATCGACGCCGCGGCTTCGAGCAGCGAGGACGACGACGCCCGCTTCCCCGCGTACCACTCGGGCGGCAGGGTCAGTGTGCCGCCGGGGTCCGGCAAGGTCATCGCGTGGCGCAGGACCAGCCGCGTACCGCGTCGCCGTGCCTCTTCCGCCGCCCAGCGCAGGGCGTGCCCGGCCGCGTCGGAACCGTCGACGCCCACCACGACCGCTCCGTCCACAACGGACTCCACGAGTGTCGCCCGCCCGGTTTCTCCCGCATCCGCCATCGTCTTCTCCTCACCGACGTCCGCGGGACCGCACGCCCGGAACCCGTCGTCCCCTCAGCTTCGCGGTCGGGCTCGTACGGCGCGCAGAGTCGAACGGCCCAGAGACCGGGCGCCACATGGCCCCGGCTCGGTGATGCGGATGCATCAGTCCCGGGTCACGGTGTCCGGCGGTGCAGCGTCGCCGCGCCCAGTACCAGCGCGAGCACCGCGCATCCGGCGACGACGAGCATGTCGCGCAGCAGTGTGCCGTCGATCGCGCCGGAGCGGGTCACCTGCGTCAGCGCGTCGACTGCGTAGGACAGCGGGAGCACGTCCGAGAGCCACCGCAGCGCCCAGCCCATGCTCTCGCGGGGCACGAACAGCCCGCACAGCAGGAACTGCGGCAGCACGAAGACCGGCATGAACTGGACGGCCTGGAACTCGGTGCGGGCGAACGCGCTCACGAACAGCCCGAGCGCGGTCCCGAGCAGCGCGTCGAGCACGGTGATCAGCAGCAGTGTCCACACCGGACCGGCGAGGTCGAGGCCGAGCCAGGCGAGGCACACCGTCACCGCGACCCCGACCTGGACCAGCGCGAGCAGGCCGAACGCCAGCGCGTAGCCGCACAGCAGGTCCAGCCTGCCGATCGGCAGGGTCATCAGGCGTTCGAAGGTGCCGCCGGTCCGCTCGCGCAACGTGGTGATCGAGGTGAGCAGGAACATGATCGTGAACGGGAAGATCCCGAGCAGCGCCGGTGCCACGGCGCTGAAGGCGGGGGCGGAGTTCAGCACGTAACGCAGCAGGATCATCAGGATCGACGGCACCCCGATCAGCAGCACCACGGTCCTCGGGTCGTGCCGGAGCTGGGTGAGGATGCGCCGGGCGGTGGCGAGAGTGACGGACGCGCGCATCACGCCTCCCTGTCCCGGATCAGGCGCAGGAACGCCGGTTCCAGGCTGCCGGTCCCCGTGCGCCGCAGCAACGCCTCGGGGGTGTCGTCCGCCAGCAGGGCGCCGTCGCGCATCAGCAGCAGGCGGCGGCAGCGCGCGGCCTCGTCCATCACGTGGCTGGAGACGAGCAGCGTGACACCGTCGGCGGCCAGCGCGTGGAACAGCGTCCACAGCTCGTCCCGCAGTTCGGGGTCCGAGCCGACGGTCGGCTCGTCGAGCACCAGCAGCTCCGGGGAACCGAGCAGCGCGACGGCGAGGTTGGCCCGGCCACGCTGTCCGCCGGAAAGCCGCCCCACGAGGACGCCGGCGCTCGCGGCGAGGCCAACCCTGGCGATCGCGTCGTCCACAGTGGACGTCTTGGCACCGAGGACGGTGGCGAAGTAGCGCAGCGACTCGGTCACCGTGAGATCGGCGTAGAGCGCGGGATCCTGTGTGGCGTAACCGATCCGATCGCGCAGCCACGGGCTACCGGCGGGGTGCCCGAGCACGGTCACCGTGCCTCCGGCGACGAGTTGCACCCCGACGATCGAACGCATCAGCGTGCTCTTCCCGCAGCCGTTCGGGCCGAGCAGCCCGGTAACACTGCCACGCGCGACGGTGAACCCGAGACCGTCGAGCACGGTGCGGCCGCCCCGGATCACCCGGAGGCCATCGACCACGATCGCGGGCTCAGTGCTCATCACGCGCTCCGTCACGGACCGCTCGCCGTCGAGCCGCCCCAGCCCATTGTGCACCCCGGACCGCGGGAATCCCAGGGTCAGGCCCGCTCCTGCCGGGGAATCAGCGCCTCGACGCGCACCACGCCGCGCAGTGCTTCCCTGGCCCGACGCTCCATTGTGTACTCGGTGACGGCGCGGCCGCTCTGCGCGGACACCGCGAAGGCACCGCGGCCGAAGAAGTACGTCAGGACGAGTTTGCGCGCCTGCCGTTCGCCGTCCTCGGTGAACTCGACCGAGACACACCGCAGCGAAGCGCCGAACCCGGCCAGCGCCAGCCGTTCCGTGATGTCCACGAGATCGGCGAGCAGGCGCACGAGGTCGCCGTCCCGGCGCCAGCACCGCACCGTGCTGCGGCCACGGACGTCCTGGGTGACCACGTTGTGCAGGAAGGCGTCCCCCGCGGTCGCCGCGATGATCTCGGCCTGGGTCCGCTCGGCGGCGTCCCGCGGCACGAAGGAGATCGTGCCGCGGCCGGCGGACACCAGCCCCAGCGCCGCGCGGAGCCGGACCGCGGCGACCGGGACGGCGTCGAGGGCCTGCAGGTGGGCACGCAGCATCCGGCGGCTTCGCACGGTGGAAAGCAGGGTCATCTCCGTCTCCGTCCCGGGCGGGCGCGCACGGCCTGGACACCGTCCGCGCCCGCCCAATCCGCCGACGGTAGGCCGTGACCCGGTGACCGCGCTGCGTACGTTGGGCCCTGGCGGCGGGGACTTAGGTCACTGTCCACAACGGACTCGAAACCCATGCGAGGCTCAGCCGTTACCGGGAACCTCTCAGTACGCCGGGCCTGTCGCCCTCGACGCGTGCCGGGCCCACCGGACCAGGACGACCAGCAGGGCCAGCTCCAGCACCGCCATCAGCCGTTCGACGAGCCCGGTGGCGACGGTCGGGAGATGGCCGCCCAGCACGACGTTCACCGCGAACGGGACGATGAAGGGCAGGTAGAACGGGATCGACGCGAGCGAGAGCCACCGGGACCACCGCGCGAAGCGGCTCCACGGGAGCCAGGCCCGGTGCCGCCTGCCGAGCAGCCAGCCGACCACGGGGAGGCTCACACAGCTCACCGCGGTGGCGTAGAGGTGGGCCTTCCCGGCAGGAGTGACCGCCCCGCCCTGCGGGTCCTTGCTGAACGCGGCCACGATGAGCACGCTCAGGCACCACACGAGCATCACCGACACCGCGAACGGACCGCGCAGCACCCGCCCGCGGTACAACGCCACCAGCGCCGCGGCCGAGCCCGCGCTGGTCAGGATCAGCGAGCCGTCCCACAGCCACCACCCTGGGCAGAGCGCGTAGTCCGACAGCATCGCGGTCACCGGGTCGATCGGCCCCCAGTACCGGTCCACGTGCAGCACCACGAGCAGCAGGGCGGCGAGCGCGAACGCGCCCAGCGCGACCGAGGTGAACGGGCCGAACCGGCGGTGCGGGCCCGGCACGAGCGGTTCCGGCCGCGCGAGTACCGGGACAGAGGGACTCGAGGACATGCGCGGGGACCCTAGCCGACGGCATCCCGGCACCGATCGGGGCGGGGTGCCGGGGATTGTTCATCACACACCGGCTTCGGACATCGGCACCCGATCACCCACGAACAGAACGGAGGGCCACAAAATGACGCACCGGGAACATACCCGCGATTTCGCGACGGTGATTTTCCCACGACTCCCCCGAACGCGACCGGTTATCGCGAAACCCCGAAGGGACATTCGGGCAATTCACCGATCCGAACACACCGCCGGAGAGTGCCATCCTTACGGCGGGAACCCGACATTTCGATGACGCAAACCGGACAACTCCCCCTTTCCGGTCCGATAGCGCCGACGCCGGCGGAGGGTTCTTGTTTCCACGCAGCGCGACCGGCCGGATACGAACAGCGAAAGCACCCGTCCCACTCGCGGAAACTGTGCGGAAATCACCGGCTACCGGATCCCCCATCGGAAACCGGGGGCCGAGCGGGAATACCCGGGCCCGTGCCAGGCCCGGCGCGATGGAACCTTCCGGGCGAAACGCCCCGGGAGTGCTTCCCCGCGACGGCCCGTAGCGGAAGGATGACCGCCATGCGCGACACACAGCCCGTACCGGACGGGGTCGACCTCGACAAGCCGAACGCCGCCCGCATCTACGACTGGCTCCTCGGCGGCACCGCGAACTGGGCCATCGATCGCGAGTTCGGGGCCAGAGCGGTGGAGACCTTCCCGCTCGCCCCCATCCTCGCGAGGACGAACCGCGAGTTCCTCGGCCGGGGCGTGCACTACCTGGCACGCAACGGCGTCGAACAGTTCCTCGACCTCGGCTCCGGGGTCCCGACGGTGGGCAACGTGCACGAGATCGCGGACCGGGTGAACCCGCGCAGCCGCTGCGTGTACGTCGACATCGAGCCGGTCGCCGTCGCGCACGCGAGGGTGCTGCTGGAACGGCACGGCGACCCGGACCGGCACGCCGTCGTCCAGGGCGACCTGCGTGACGTCGAGGAGGTCTGGGAACGCGCGCTGGACACCGGTGTGCTCGACCCGGCGAAACCGATCGGGCTCATCCTGGTGGCCGTCCTGCACTTCATCGCCCCGGAGGACCGCCCGCACGACCTCGTCGCCCGGTATCGCGACGCGCTCCCGCAGGGCTCCTACCTGCTCTCGTCCCACGGGACCGAGGACGGCACCCCGCAGGCCGACGCCGCCAAGCGGGCCGAACTCCGGGCGCAGTACAACCGCTCCGGCAATGCCGTGTTCTCGCGCACCCGCACCGAGTTCGGCCGCTTCTTCGACGGGTTCGACCTGGTCGACCCCGGCCTCGTGTGGCTGCCGGAATGGCACCTCGACGAGCAGCCGTCGGCCGCGAGCGAGGCGTTGACGAGCAATCCCGCCGAGTCCTGCAGCCTCGGCGCGCTCGGCCGCAAACCGTGAGGCGCCCCGCGCGGGACGGCGGCCGCTAGGGCAGTACCGACCGGACCGCCTCCGCCGACCGGCCGACGACGGCCGTCCCGTCGTCGGCCGTGATGATCGGCCGCTGGATCAGGATCGGCCGCGCAACCAGCGCGTCGATCCACCGGCCGCGCGTCCCCGCCGTCCGTTCCCACGAGGCCAGGCCCAGCTCGGCGGCGGCTTCCTCGCCCAGCCGCGCCACATCCCACGGTTCGAGGCCGAGCCGCTCCAGCACCGCACCGAGTTCCGCGGCGGAGGGCGGCTCCTCCAGGTAGCGACGCACGGTGTAGGCCGCGCCCGCCTCGTCGAGCAGCGACAGCGCCGACGCGCATTTGGAGCAGGCGGGGTTGATCCAGATTTCCATGCCCCACACCTACCGCATGCTCGCGCGCGCCCGACAAGCCGGTCCCGGACCGGGCCGAAGACGCGGGAATCGTCGCAGGTCCGCCACAGGACTAAACCACCTCACCGACACCCCGGTTAGTCCACTGTGGACTCAACGGGAACGCGGGACGTTCCGTCGCGCGCACCAGCGGACGTTCGCCCGCTCGCCCCATTCATCTCCACTTCCCGGCGGAAAGAACTGAATTAACGCGGCGAATCGCCGAAGAACTCCCACACCAACGCGACTGCGGTAATTGCACGGCCTGGTTACCGCTCCCGACCTAACGACCGCTGTAATTCTCACAACACGGACGGGGGTACCTCCCGGAAGATCGATGCACTAACTTCGACACTCGTTCGGTAAGACTCCGCGCCGCCGCTTCGAGGAGTTGGAAACCGTGCTCAATCGCTGCGACCTCGGTCGCATGCCGCGCATCTGTACACGGGGTATCCAGATAGCCTGGCATCAGGGGGAAAACCCACACCGGCTCTGAAACGCCGCCGAGTACGGCCACGTGTCCCTGCACGCGTCGCCGTACCACCTGCCGACCTGGTCCGGCCGGCGGGACATTTCACACCGCGCGTCAGCCCAGCACCCGCGCGCGCGGCCAGCAGTATCACCTGCCTATTTCACTGCCGCCTGCCCTTTGGGGCGGAAGTTGTTTCGTTCATTACAGAAAAAGGTGCGAGGGATGAAGAATTACTTTGACGTACCGGAACGCCGGCCGTGGGAAGACGCGCCGCCGACCGGGTTCGACGGGCCTGACGAGGGGATCGTCGTTCGCAAGTACGGCGGCTCGTCGCTGGCGACGCCCGAACTCGTGCACGGGGTCGCGCAGGAAGTGGCCGGACTGGTCCGGACCGGCAAGCACGTCGTGGTCGTCGTCTCCGCGATGGGGAACACCACCGACGAGCTGGTGGCGCTCGCCGGGCAGTTCGCCGACCAGCCCGATCCGCGGGAACTCGACCAGATGATGGCGACCGGGGAACAGCTTTCGGCGGCGGCGCTGGCGCTCGCGCTCACCCGCCGCGGGGTGAAAGCCGTGTCGCTGTCCGGGGATCAGGCCGGCATCGTCGTCGGCGGCGAACCGGGGTCGGGCACGATCGTGCGGATCGACCCGACCAGGATCGTCGAGCGGATGCGGGACGAGCAGGTCGTCGTGGTCGCCGGATTCCAGGGCCGCGACGCCACCGGCGAACTGCTCACGCTGGGCCGGGGCGGCTCGGACACCACCGCTGTCGCACTGGCGGCGGCGCTGGGCAGCCCCACCTGCGACATCTGCACCGACGTGCAAGGCGTGCGGACCGCGGACCCGCGGATCGTGCCGGAAACCCAGCCGGTACCGACGATCGCCTACGAGGTCATGACGGAACTGGCCCACCACGGCGCCCGCGTCCTGCATCCGCGGTCGGTGGAACTGGCCGAGCGGCATGGGGTTTCGGTACGGGTACTGCATTCCTCGCGGCCGGGACCCGGCACCATGGTCGAAGCGGCGGAACCGCTCGAAGGCGGTCCCGAGGTGATCGGCGTCGCGCACGCGCGCGACGTCCGGCAGGTCCGGCTCATGGGCCCCCGGTTGCTGGCGGGCGGGACCGCCCGCGTGCTGGCCAGGCTGGCCGCCAGCGGCTTGAGACCGGACACGCTCACCTGGCCCGATCCGGACGTTCTCTGGTTCACCGTGCGCGGTTCCGCGCCGCTGGCGGGGCCCGTCCGCGAACTCGCCGAAGAACTGGGGGCGCACTGGGAAATCGACGAGGACCTCGGCGCGGTGTCCGTGGTGGGCACCGGTCTCCTCGACGACCCCGGTCATCTTTCCGCGCTGCTGCGCGTCGTGGGGGAACTCGGCGTCACCGTGCCGACCATGGCCACCTCGCCGTCCCGGCTCACCGCCGTCCTCCCCGCCGACCGGCTCGACACCGCGGTCCGGGCGCTGCACGAGGCGTTCGGCCTGAACGTGCCCGCCGAGGCCCGGCGGTGAGCCCGCGCGAAGCACCCGTCGGCCTGCTCGCCGACGAGGGCCGGGTGCTGACCTGCGGCGGTTTCGACCAGGAAATCCGCTGGCACAGCGGAGAACGACTGGAGCAGTTGTTCGAGCAACGGTGCGATCTGCTGCCCGCCGGCACTCTCGCCGTGGACGCGGGCGATGTCCGGCTCACCTTCGCCGAACTCGACGAGCGGGCCAACCGGCTCGGCCGTCACCTGCTCGCCCAAGGAGTACTCGCGGGCGACCGGATCGGGCTGTTGTTCGACCAGCCGGTGCAGACCTACGTCGCGATGCTGGCGGTACTCAAGATCAACGCCGGCTACGTCCCGCTCGACACGGCCTTCCCGGACGATCGCCTTGCCTACATCGCGCGGGACGCCGGCGTGCGGATGGTGCTGACGCTGTCGGCACTGCGCGACCGGTTCGAACGCGGGAGCGTCGACCTGGTCTGTGTCGACGAGGACGAGCCGCAGCTCGCCGCCCGGCCGGGCGGACGCCTGAGCAGGGCGGAAAAGGGCGAGCCCGCGGACGAACTCTGTTACATCATCTACACCTCGGGGTCGACGGGCCGGCCCAAGGGCGTGCCGATCGACCACGGGAGCATCTGCAACTTCGTCCGCGTGGCGTCGGAGGTCTACGGCATCGAGTCCGGCGACCGGATGTACCAGGGCATGACGATCGCCTTCGACTTCTCGGTCGAGGAGATCTGGGTACCCCTGCTGTCCGGCGCGACGCTGGTGCCGAAGCCCAGCGGCGCCAGTCTCATCGGCTACGACCTGTACGAGTTCCTGCGGGACAACGACATCACCGCGATGTGCTGTGTTCCGACGCTGCTGGCCACGCTCGACGAGGATCTGCCGGCACTGCGCTTCCTGCTGGTCTCCGGGGAGGCGTGCCCGGAGGATCTCATCGCCCGCTGGCACCGGCCCGGCCGCCGCTTCCTCAACGTGTACGGCCCGACCGAGGCGACCGTCACCGCGACCTGGGCGGTGGTCCGGCCCGATCAGCCGGTGACGATCGGCGTGCCGCTGCCCACCTATTCCGTTGTCATCCTCGACCCCGACGAACCGCGCGCGCTGGCCGCCGGTGAGCTGGGCGAGATCGGGATCGCGGGAATCGGGCTGGCCACCGGCTATCTCAACCGGCCCGATCTGACCGAGCGGGCGTTCGTCCCGGACTTCCTCGGGATCGAACGGAACCCGTCGGGCCGGATCTACCGCACCGGCGATCTGGGCCGGATCACCGCCGACGGCGAGATCGAGTACCACGGCCGGACCGACACCCAGGTGAAGATCCGGGGCTACCGCATCGAACTCACCGAGATCGAGTCGGTGCTCCTGCGGGTGCCCGGCATCGCGCAGGCGGTGGTGGACACCTACGAGCCGGAACCGGGCACGGTGGAGCTGGTCGCGTACTACAGCCTCCGCCGCGACGCGTCCACTGTGGACACCGAGGAGATCCGGCGGCTGCTGCGGGAGCGGTTGCCCGCGTACATGGTGCCCGCGTACTTCGAACAGCTCGACCTCATCCCGATGACGCCGAGCGACAAGGCCGACCGCAAGAACCTCCCGGCCCCCACCGGACGGCGGACCGTCGCGGCGCCGGACGACCACGTGGCACCCGCCACGGAGACCGAACGGCAGCTGGCCCAGGCGTTCGCGGAGGTCCTGCGGCTGGACGAGGTCTCGGTCACCGGTCACTTCTTCGACGACTACAGCGCGAACTCGCTGCTGCTGGCGAGGTTCTGCACCCGGGTGCGGGACATCGACGGCCTCGCGCCACCGTCGATGAAGGACGTGTACCTGCATCCCACGGTCCGGAGTCTCGCCGACACCCTGTCCGCCGCCCCGCCGGTCACCCCGGCCGTCCAGGCGACGGCCACCGCCGAGCCGTACCGGGCGGGCACCGTCCGCTATGTCCTCTGTGGACTCTTCCAGCTCCTGGTTTTCCTCGCGTACGCCGCGGCGGCGGGAGTCGTCCTGGAACGGGGGTTCGACTGGATCACCGCCGCGCCGGGCCTCGTGGAGACCTATCTGCGCATCGTCGGGTTCGGACTGGCCGGGTTCGCGTTCATGGTCATTGTGCCGATCCTGGCGAAATGGCTGCTCGTCGGCCGCTGGAAACCCGGTGAGATCACCGTATGGGGTCCGGGGTACCTGCGCTTCTGGACGGTCAGGACGCTGACCCGGTTCAACCCGCTCGTGATGTTCGCCGGCTCGCCACTGTACTCGTTCTACCTGCGGGCACTCGGCGCGAAGATCGGCAAGGGCGCGGTGATCCTTTCGCACAATCCCCCGGTGTGCACCGATCTGCTGACGGTCGGCGCGGGGGCGGTGATCCGGAAGGACACCTTCTTCACCGGCTACCGCGTCGAGGGCGGCCGGATCAGGACGGGCCGGGTGAGCATCGGCGACGACGCGTTCGTCGGGGAGCACTCCATCCTCGACATCGACACCGTGATCGGCGACGACGCCCAGCTCGGTCACGCGTCCTCGCTGCACTCCGGCCACGCCGTCCCCGACGGCGAGTCGTGGCACGGCTCCCCGGCCCAGCCCTCCACAGTGGACTACCGGGCGCTGGCCACCGGGCGGACCGGCGCGTTCCGGCGCTTCCTGTTCTGCGCCGGCCAGTTGCTGACGGTGCTGCTGTTCACGATTCCGCTGCTGCTGGCCGGTACCGACCTGGTGGTCCAGGTCGTCTACCCCGCCGGCCGGCCGGACTTCGGCAGCTGGGCGTTCTGGAGCAGGCAGCTCGCCGGTTCCGCCGCGCTGTACTTCGGCGGGCTGCTCGCCAGTCTCGTGCTGGTACTCACCGTGCCCCGGCTGCTCACCCTGTTCCTGAAACCGGACCGGGTCTATCCGCTCTACGGGCTGCGCTACTCGTTCCAGCGGACGATCGCCCGGCTGACGAACGTGCGGACACTCACCTACCTGTTCGGGGACAGCAGCTACATCGTGCACTACCTGCGCGCACTGGGCTACGGTCTGTCCAAAGTGGAGCAGACCGGGTCGAACTTCGGCGTCGAGGTCAAGCACGAGACACCATTCCTGTCCACAGTGGGCGCCGGGACCATGGTCTCGGACGGGCTTTCCTTCATGAACGCGGACTTCTCCGGTTCCTCGTTCCGCCTGCGCCGGACGGCAGTCGCGCCGAAGGCGTTCCTTGGCAACAACATCGTCTACCCACCGGACTCGCGGGTGGGCGAGAACTGCCTGCTGGCGACCAAGGTGCTGGTACCACTGGACGGGCCGGTGCGGGAGAACACCGGCCTGCTCGGCTCCCCCGCCTTCGAGATCCCGCGGTCGGTGCGCCGAGACGGCGACTTCGACCACCTCAAGACCGGGGACACACTGCGCCGCGGCCTGGCGGCGAAACTCCGGCACAACACCGTCACGCTGCTGTGCTACCTGCTGGTCCAGTGGCTGAACTTCCTCGGTGTCGTGCTGATCGGTGTGGTGACCGGCAGCCTCCACAGCCGGTTCGGCGCACTCGCGACCGGTGCGGAGATCGTGCTGACGCTCTTCTTCTCGGTATCGTTCCTGGTGCTGGCCGAACGCGCGATCTCCGGCTTCCGGTCGCTGCGGCCCCGGTTCTGCTCGATCTACGACCGGCGGTTCTGGCGGCACGAGCGGTTCTGGAAGCTCAGCGCGGGCCGCTACCTCGCGCTGTTCAACGGCACCCCGTTCAAGAACACGCTCTGGCGCCTGCTCGGTGTCCGGATCGGCAGGCGGGTGTTCGACGACGGCTGCGCCATCCCGGAGAAGTCCCTGCTCACCATCGGCGACGACTGCTCGCTCAACGCGGGCAGCGTCATCCAGTGCCACTCCCTGGAGGACGGCACGTTCAAGTCCGACCACATCGTGCTCGGCGCGGGCTGCACCGTCGGCACCGGCGCCTTCGTCCACTATGGAGTGTCCATGGGCGACGGCACGGTGATCGACGCCGACGCCTTCCTGATGAAGGGCTCCGAACCGCCGCCCGGATCCCGCTGGCGGGGCAATCCGGCCACCGAACTGGCCACCGAAACCGAGACCACCGCACTCGTGAGGAGTCCGCGATGACCCAGGTACACACCAGACCCCCCGAACTCGTCCCGCACGTCGCGGGCGACCTGCCCGGCCCCCGTTCCGCGGAGTACCTCGAGCACCAGCGGCGCTGGGAGTCCAACGCCAGGGCGTACCCGAGGAACCTGCCCATCGCGATCGCGGAGGGCACCGGGAGCCACGTACGCGACATGGACGGGAACGTGTTCCTCGACTTCCTGTCCGGGGCCGGGGTGCTTTCGCTCGGCCACAACCACCCGGAGCTCGTCCGCGCGGCCGCTGCGCAGCTCGGCGTGTTCACGCACGGCCTGGACTTCCCGACCCCGGCCAAGCGCGAGTTCATCGACGCTCAGCTGTCCATGCTGCCCGCCGGGATGCGCGAGCGGATGAAACTGCACTTCTGCGGGCCGACCGGGGCGAACGCGGTGGACGCGGCGCTCAAGCTGTGCAAGACCGCGACCGGGCGCGGCGACATCGTTTCGTTCCAGGGCGGGTTCCACGGTTCGAGCCATGCCGCGATGGCACTGACCGGGCTGGTCTCGCAGAAGCGGCCGATCGCGAACGGGATGCCGGGTGTGCACTTCTTCCCGTACTCCTACTGCGCCCGGTGCCCGCTGGGGCTCTCGCCCAACACCTGCGAGACCAACTGCGTCGCCTACCTCGAACGCGCGCTGCAGGACGTCAACGGCGGACTGCCACTGCCCGCCGCGGTGGTGCTGGAGATGGTGCAGGGCGAGGGCGGGATCGTCCCGGCCCGCCGCGAGTTCGTCCGCCGGATCCGCGCGCTGACCAGGAAACTGGACATCCCGCTCGTGGTCGACGAGGTGCAGACCGGCTGCGGCCGGACGGGGCGGTGGTTCGCGTTCGAGCACTTCGACATCGAGCCCGACGTCATCGTGGCGTCGAAGGCGTTGAGCGGCATGGGCCTGCCGGTGGCGGTGATCTTCTACGACGAGCGGCTCGACACCTGGGCGCCGGGGGCGCACTCCGGCACCTTCCGCGGCAACCAGGCCGCGTTCGCCGCGGGCGCCGCAGCCGTCCGCATCGTGCGGCGCGACGACGTCCTCGGCAACGTCCGGCGGCGCGGCGCGCAACTGGCCGACCGGCTCACGATGCTGCGCAACAACCCGTGGGTCCGCGAAGTACGCGGGCTCGGGCTGATGTGGGGCGTCGAGCTGGCGGATCCGGCCGACGGCTCGCCCGCGAGCACGTACGCCCGCGCCGTCCAGGCGCACGCGCTGCGGAACGGGCTGATCATCGAGCTCGGCGGACGCGACGACGGTGTCGTCCGGCTCATGCCGCCGCTCACCGTGACCGCCGAGGACATCGATCGCGCCAGCCTCATCCTGGCCGGCGCGATCGAGCACTGCCGCCCGGGCGACTGACCCGGGCCGCCTGAGGTTCGTGAAGGCCTCCTTCCCGTCCCTGACTGCGGTGAAGGAGGCCTTCACGGACCGTGCGCTCCGCTCAGCCGTCGGCGGCGCCGATGGCGGCGGCCAGCAACGGGAAGGAGTGGTGCAGGTCGCGCTGCCACCACGGCCAGTTGTGGGTGCCCGGTCCGTACAGTTCGGTGGTGATCGAGCCGCCCAGCGCGCGGACGCGGTCGGCGAAGGCGGCGCTTTCCTCATAGCACAACGGTTCGATGAGCACGTCCGGCGGCGCTCCTGGCGGGTCGAGCGCGCCCGGTTGACCGTTCCCGCAGGCGACGTAGAGCGGGATGCCGACGAGCCGGTCCGCCAGCATGTAGGGGTTGTGCGCGGCCCAGACGTCCGCGTTCAGGATCGGGTCGCCCCACAGCGCGAAGGGGTCGTAGCCGTCCTTCACCAGCACACCCTGGATCAGGCTCGAACCGCGGGCGTTCTGGTAGGTGGTGTGCAGCAGCCCGCTGTACGCCGCGGCCGCGCGGAACATGCCGGGGTGACGGCCGGCGTACGACATCGCGCCGAAGCCGCCCATCGACAGGCCCGCGATGGCGCGCACGGTGCCCGCGCCGTAGGAGCGTTCGAGGATTTCCCGGAGTTCGGTCAGGTGGAACGTCTCCCAGCGGGGCGGGCCGCCCGCGCCGTGGTTCAGCCAGTCGCTGTAGAAACCATCGCGTCCAGCGCTCGGCATCACCACCAGCATCTCGCTGTGCCCGGTCAGCTCCTCCACGTCGGTCGAGCGCGTCCACGACGTGTAGTCGTCACCGGAGCCGTGCAGGAGGTACAGCACGGGCCAGGTCTTTTTCGGCGCGGGGGTCCAGCTCGCGGGCAGCAGCAGGCGGACCGGTACCGTCGCGGCCAGCGCGGGCGAGGAGATGGTCAGGTCGAGGAGCCGCTCGCCGACGTAACGTTCGGACACGACGCGCGCACCGGTGTCGGCGCGGGCAACCGCGGCGCCGAGGCCCAGGGCCGTCATGCCCGCGGCGGCGCCGAGGACGAAGCCCCGCCGGGAGATCGTCGACGGACCACCCCCGCTGCGGTCGGGGGCGAATTTCCGGGGTGCGAAGGGCCTGGGCATCGTTGCCTCCTTGGCGCGCGGTGATCGACACGAACCGTTTCCACGCAAGGGAAACCAGCCTTCACCCGAGTGCGCGAACAGCGCCGCGCCGTCGCGGCCGCCACGCGGGCGAAGGGGACTGTGGATCATTCACCCCTCACCGACAGCGAGGGGGAGAACGCTTTCCGGGAGCCGGAGTCTTACTGTCCACTGAGGACAGCACGGGAACGCACTCGCGCGTTGTCGCGTTCACGGACATCGTGGCGCTGGTGCAGTGAGCTCGTCATTGAGGCTCCCGGGTGTGCGGGATACGCGAACGACTTCGGTGGATCGGCGTATCGTTAGGCAATGTCCCATCGCGGCGGAGTACCGAACCACCCCCGGCTGAGGGGATGCCGTAACGAGTCGAGGAGCAGGCGTGGGAACGCACGGACAGCCCGACGACCGGCCGCAGATCCAGCGCACACTGGCCGGACTGCGGGAGGCGACCGGTCTCCCGCTGGCGTTCGGCGGTGAGATCGGCGCCGGTCAGGTACGGCTCACGCAGTTCGCGGGCGTCACCACCGGGGCACTCAAGGGCGTCACGCTCGACCGCGGGCGCGGGCTCGGCGGCAAGGTCCTCGTCCTGCGCCGCCCGGTGGTGGTCAACGACTACGTGCGGGCGAACGGGATCAGCCACCACTACGACCACGTCATCACCGCGGAGGGCCTGCGCGCCATGATCGCCGCGCCCGTGGTGGTCTCCCGCGAGGTCCGCGCGGTCCTCTACGGCGCGCTCCGCAGCGACGAGGCGCTCGGCGACCGGGTCGTCCAGTCCGTTCTCGAGGCGGCACGGGAGCTGGAACAGCGGCTGGCCGTCCAGGACGAGGTCGTCCACCGGCTGGCCTGGTTCGACCGGTACGGCGCGACGGGGCAGGCCAACCCGCGCTGGGAGCTGGTCCGGCAGGCCTACGCCGAACTGCGGATCCTCGCCCAGGACGTCGGGGACACCGCGCTGCGCCGCCGGGTCGCGGCCATCTGCGCGAAACTGTCCACAATGGGCGGTCCGGCCGGTGCGCGGCCGAGCGGGCCGCGGCTTTCGGCACGCGAGCTGGACGTGCTCGCCTGCGTCTCGCTGGGCTGGACGAACGCACAGGCGGCGGCCGATCTCGGAATCACCGTCGAGACGGTGAAAAGCTATCTGCGCAGCGCGATGCGCAAACTGCTCGCCCATTCCCGGATGGAGGCCGTGGTCACCGCACGGCGCCTTGGTCTTCTCCCATGAGGGTACCGAACGCGGTACAGTAGTACCATGCTGATTCTGGACGGCGTTCTGGCCGGCGGGGTACCGATCTCGGTCCACCGGCCCGGCGGACAGTGTGCGAGGCTACGAAACCATGACCGTGAAGCCACCGTGGATGACGCCACCCGGCGTGCACACCGCCAGGACCCGTCGCATGTCCGCGGCGCGGCGTGAGGAACTGCTCCGGCAGCTGGCCGACCTCGTGCTCGCCGAGGGTTTCGCCCGGCTGACCGTGGACGATCTGGCCAGCAGGCTGCAGTGTTCCAAGTCGACGCTCTACGCCGTCGCGGCCAGCAAGGAACAGCTTGTCGTGCTCGCGGTCCGTCATTTCTTCACCGAATCGGCCACGCGCGTGAGCGAAAAAGTCGCCCCGATCACCGATCCGTCGCAGCGAATCGCCGCCTATCTGGCCGGGCTCGGCGCGGAAATGCGGCGCATGTCGCCCGAATGCTACGCGGACATGGTGACCACCCAGGCGACCGCGGAGATCTACGCACGCAACTCGCTCGCCGCCGCGCAACACGTCCGCGAGTCCATTCAGGACGGTGTCGCATCCGGGGAGTTCCGCGCGGTCAACGCGGATTTCGTCGGCGCCGCGGTGAGCCTGCTCATCGACAGCATCCAGCACGGCGAACTGCTCGACCGCACCGGGCTCGCGATGGGCGACGCCTACACGGAACTGGGCAATCTCGTACTGGCCGCGCTCACCAACCACACCGGCACGCCCTGACCGGGCAATAAATCACCGGCACCGCACAACTCGGACACGAGGCTTGCGGCGTCCGCGCATGTGTGTTTAACGTACTCCAGTGGGTACTCAAGTATTCGATTTAGTACCCGCACCCAGTACCCGCCGGGCAGCAGGCCCGCGGGGTGGAGGGCGGAGGCAACGATGCCGGTGCGCACGGAGAGCAGACCTGCCCAGGGGTACGACGTCACGGTGCGGCGCGACGTCCGGATCCCGACCGGCGTGAGCGGCGTGACGCTTTCGGGCGATCTTTTCCTTCCCGAGGGCAAGAGCCCGGTTCCCTTACTGCTCACGGTCCTGCCGTACCGCCGCGACATCACCGCGCTGAACGGTTCCCCCGCCGAGCGGTGGTTCGCCGCGCGCGGCTACGCCTCGATGCTGCTCGACCTGCGCGGTACCGGTTCCTCGGACGGCACCCAGCGGCCCCCGTTCGACCCCGGCGAAGCCGAAGACGCCCTCGCCGCCATCGAATGGGCGGTCGAACAACCCTGGTGCGACGGAAACGTCGGGATGTGGGGCGGTTCCTACGGCGCACTGACGGCGATGCGGGCCGCCAGCCACCGGCCGCCCGGCCTCCGCGCGATCATCGCGGTCGAGGGCCCCACCGACCCCGGCCGTGACTTCGTCCATCCCGGAGGCTCGCGCGGTGCCTTCTCCCCCTTGGGAACCTGGGCGCTGGGCACGTTGTTCAACCAGCTCCTGCCCCCGCTCGACGACTACGCCGATCCGGCCGAGCAGACACGCTGGCGCCGCCGGTTCACCGCTGCGCCGTACCTGCTCGACCTCTGGCGCAACGGACCGGGTTCGCCCGCCTGGCCCGTGCGCGAAGTGGACCTCGCGGCGATCGAGGTACCCGCGCTGTGCGTCGCGGGCTGGCGCGATCTGTTCGTCGACGGCACCATCCGCGCGTTCGAGCGGATGAGCGGCCCCAAGCGGCTCGTCGCCGGACCGTGGATGCACGTGATGCCACAGGAATGTCCGTTCACGCCCATCGACTTCCTCGCCCTCGCCCAGTCCTGGTGGGACCGCTGGCTGCTCGGCGAGGACACCGGGCCCGAACCGCCGCCGGTCAGCGTCTACGTCCAGGGCGCCCGGCCACGCTGGCTCGGCTTTCCCAGCTGGCCACCGCCCGGCACCACCCGCGTCGAGGATCTCGCGACCTGGCAACGCGGTGAGCCCGCGGAAACCGACGCGGCGGTCGGCCTGCTTTCCGGCCTGTGGTCGACGCCTGCCGGGATGTTCGGCCTGCCGCTGGACCAGCACGACGACGACGCGCGCAGCCTGTGCCACACCTCGGCACCACTGGCCGAAGCGTTGCTCGTCAGCGGAAAACCGCGCGTCGTGGTGTCGGCCGGGTGGCCGCGGGTGTCGGTGAAGCTGACCGACGTCGACCCGGCCGGACGCTCCACCCTCATCTGCGCGGGACTGGAGTCCGGAAAGGACGGTGCGGACCGGATCGAGGTCGAGCTGACCCCGACCACCTACGAGATCCCGGCAGGACACCGGCTCCGGGTGGCCGTCGCCCCCGGCGACTTCCCCCGCGTCTGGCCGGAAACCCCGCCGGGCACCGGATTCCCGTCGGTGCGCACGCTTTCGCTCCCCGTGGTCCCCGCGGGCAGCGGCGCGACGATCGACTATCCACTGCCGGACGCCGGCGCGGCCGCGGCGGCGCCGATGTCCGAACAGGACCCTTCGGAGCAGGCCGCGTGGGAGATCACCACCGATCTGCTCAACGACCGGGTCTCCCTGCGGCTGGCCAGTTCCAACGCCGTCCGCCCGGAGGACGTCGCCGATCGCGACCACGCGCTGGCCATCGCCCAGACCCTGGTGGCCACCGCCGACCGCGCCGACCCGGCGGCGTCGACCGTCACCGGCAGCATCACCGCGACCATCGACACCGAAACCGGCGCGCACCTGACCGTCGACGTGGGGGTGAGCGCGACGTCCTCATCGGTCGACGCCACCGGCCGCGTCACCCTCGACGGGGAAACCCTCCTCGACCGGCACTGGCGCGGCTGAGCCCCGCCCCGAACGAAAGGGCATCGCGATGCGCACAGCGCCGGAAGCCTTTCCCTCCCCCATGATCAGCCGCCGCCGGTTCACCGGTCTCGCACTCGGCGGGCTGGCGCTCGCGGCGAGCGCGGCCTGCGGTGGCGGCCCCGATCCGCAGGGTGCCTCCCGCATCCTGCGGATCGGGCAGTACTGGCCGCCGACCAGCCTCGACCCCGCCAAGGCGGGCGGCGAGTCCACTTTGTACTTCAACCCCGCCTATGAACCGCTCATCTACCGGGCACCGGACGGTTCGTACCAGCCGCGGCTGGCGACGGCATGGCGCTATCTCGGCAGTGGCAACCAGAGTTTCGAGATGACGCTGCGGGAAGGCGTGACCTTCAGCGACGGCGCGCCGCTCACCGCCGAAGCGGTGGCGGGCAGCATCGGGCACTTCCGCAAGGGCGCCGGGCAGGCCGCGGCGTTCCTGGCCGCGGTCGACAAGGTGGAAGCCACCGGGCCGCTCACCGTGCGGCTCGGGCTTTCCCAGCCGCATCCCCAGTTGCCCGCCCTGTTCACCCAGGACTTCTTCGTGGGCAACGTGCTCAGCCCCGCGGCGGTCGCCAAGCCCGAGGAGCTGGCGACCCAGACGTTCGGCGCCGGGCCGTACGTGCTGGTGCCGGGGGAAACCGTCGCGAACGACCACTACACCTACGCGCCGAATCCCCGGTACTGGAACGCGCGGGAGCGCAACTACGACCGGATCACCATCAAGGTGCTGCCCAACGAGAACACCGGGCTCGCGGCGCTCAAGACCGGGCAGGTCGACGTCATCGGCGGCAGCTACGCCATCGCCGACGGCGCGAAGGCGGCCGGGCTGAAGATCACGACGAGCCCGAACATCGTGATGGGCCTGCAGCTCAACGACCGCGCAGGCACGCTCAGCCCGCCGCTCGCCGACGTCCGGGTGCGCCAGGCGCTGAACTTCGCCGTGGACCGCGAGAAGATCACCAGGGCGCTGCTCGGCGAGTACGGCATCCCGACCGAACAACCCGCCGCGCCAGGCGAAGACGGCTTCAACGACAAGAACTTCTACAGCTACGACCCGGCACGCGCACGTCAGCTCCTGGCCGAGGCGGGACTGGCCAACGGTTTCTCGCTGCCGGTGATCGTCGGATCGACCCCGGCCTTCTTCGGCGACATCGTGCAGGCCATCGCGGCCAATCTGCGTCAGGTCGGGGTGAACCTCCAGATCACCTCGAAGGAGCCGTCCGCCGCGAACGCCGAGATCACCAAGTACCCGGCGTCGCACATGGGCTGGGGCGCGCTGCCGGTGTATTTCATGGGGCGTGGCCTGTGGCTCAAGGACGCGATCGGGATGAATCCCTTCCACAGCAGCGATCCGATGCTCGAAGACCTGGACCGGCAGGCGGCCGCGGCCGACGGCGAGGTACGGGCCGACCTCGACCGGCGGATCGTCCGGCGGGTCGTGGAACTGGGCTGGTTCCTGCCGGTGTGCCTGAGCCCGTTGTTCCTGTACTACCGGAATTCGGTCGGGATCGACGCGGTGCGCGGGAAGCTGTTCCCGAGCGTCACCGCCTGGCATCCCGCGACCTGAGGGGGCGGACATGGACACCGGAACGGACACCGAACCGGAAACGGCGGACGACGCGCTGGCGTTCCCGCCCGGGTTCTGCTGGGGCGTGGCGACCTCGGCCTACCAGATCGAGGGAGCGTGGGACGCCGACGGCAAGGGACCGTCCACATGGGACACACTGAGTCACCGGCCCGGCGGGCTGGCGGGCGGCGCGACCGGCGACGTCGCCTGCGATCACTACCACCGGCTGGACGAGGACCTCGAGCTCATGGCCCGCCTCGGGGTGACCAGCTACCGCTTTTCGGTGTCCTGGCCACGGGTGCGGCCCACCGGCCGGGGGCAGTGGAACCCGCGAGGGCTGGCGTTCTACGACCGGCTCGTCGACGGCCTGCTGGCCCGGAACATCGACCCGATGCTGACGCTCTACCACTGGGATCATCCGCAGGCGCTGGAGGACGACGGCGGCTGGCTGAACCGGGACACCGCCGAACGTTTCGCCGAGTACGCGGAGGGAATCGCGGCCAGGCTCGGGGACCGGGTGCACCGGTGGATCACGGTCAACGAACCGCTGTCGGTCGTGCACGCCGCGATGAACGGCTCGTCACGCCTCGACGGACCGCTGCGGCAGCACGCACTGGCGATGGCCCACCATCTGCTGCTGGCCCACGGGCTCGCGGCGCAGCGGCTGCGCGGGCTGACCGGGCGCGGACGGCGGATGGAGGTCGGGATCGCGCTCAACCTGTCCGGGGTCACACCGGCCAGCGGGCGCTACGCCGATGTCGAAGCCGCCGGCCGGGCCGAGGCCTATGAGGACCGCTTGTTCCTCGATCCGTTGCTGCACGGTCGTTATCCCCGTGTCGAGGGCGTCCCCGTGGTGCGCTGCGATCCGGCCGACAACACCGTTATCGCGGCCCCGCTCGATTTCCTCGGTGTCAACTGGTACGCACCAGCGCGCGTCGCCGCCGCGCCCTCGGAGCCGTTCGGCTACACCAGGACTCCGTTGCCGGACACCGCGGCCAACATGCTCGGCTGGCCGATCGTGCCCGCGGCGTTCGGCGGGCTGCTGCGCTGGCTGCGGGCGCAGTACCCGGACCTGCCACCGGTCCACGTCACGGAAAACGGCATGCCACTGCCCGACGAGGTGGACGCGGGCGGCGCGGTGCGGGACGAGGAACGCATCGGCTATCTCCGCGGCTGTCTCGTCCAGCTGCGGGCCGCGATCGACGCGGGCCTCGACGTCCGCGGCTACCACGTCTGGTCGTTATTGGACAATCTCGAATGGGAACACGGCTACGGTCCTCGCTTCGGCCTCGTGCACGTCGACTTCACCACGCTGGAGCGCACGCCCAAGGCGTCCTTCGAGTGGTATCGGCGGCTCATCGCGGCGCAGTCGGCCGGGGAGGGCCCGCCATGTCACGGCTGATCGCGCGGCGGGTAGCCGTCTCGGCCGCGCTCGTGTTCATCGTCTCGCTGGTGACCTTCCTGTTGCAGGCCGCGGCCCCCGGGGACGTCGCGCGCACCCTCCTCGGCGACCACTACAGCGCGGAAGCCTACGAGCGGCTACGACACGAACTCGGCATCGACCGCCCGCTGCTGACGCAGTACTGGCAGTGGCTGACCCACGCGGTGCGCGGCGATCTCGGATCGTCGCCGCTGTCCGGGCTCGACGTCTCCGCCGAGATCGCCAACCGGGCTCCGGTCACGATCTCGCTCATGGTGGGCGCGACGCTGGTGACCGCGTTCGTCGGCGTCGCGCTCGGCGTGCTCAGCGCGGTGCACGGCGGCCGGATCGGGCGCGTGATCGACGTGCTTTCGCTCGTCGGCTACGCGCTCCCGAGCTTCTGGTTCGCGCTGACCATGGTCACGCTCTTCGCCGTCACCATCCGGCTCCTGCCCGCCACCGGGTACGTGTCGCTCGGCTCGTCGCCGGCGGGCTGGGTGCGCAGCCTGATCCTGCCGGTCGCCACGCTCGCGCTGCCCGGGATCGCGGTGTTCGCCAAGCAGACCCGCGACGCCATGCTGGAAGCGCTGTCACGGGATTTCGTGAACGCTTTGCGCGCCAACGGGGTCCCGGAGTTCTCCATCGTGGTGCGGCACGCGCTGCGCAACGCCGCGATCCCGGTCGTGACGCTCGTCGGGCTGACCTTCATCAGCCTGCTGAGCGGCACGGTGTTCGTCGAGGCCGTGTTCGCGATGCCCGGGCTGGGCGGGCTCGCCGTGCAGGCCACCACCCAGCACGACGTCCGCATGCTGCAGGGGGTGGTCGTCGTGTTCACGCTGGTGGTGGTGACGGTCAACCTGGTGGTGGACCTCGCCTACGGCTGGCTCAACCCCAAGGTGCGTGCCCGGTGAGCGCGCCCGGCCACCGGTGGCGGGCCGTGCTGCGCCGCCCGATCGCCGCGGTACCGCTGGCCTACCTCGCCATCCTGCTGCTCGCCGCGGTGTTCGCCCCGCTGCTGGCCACCTACGACCCGGCCGCCGCGGATCTGGACCACGTGCTGTCCGGGCCGACCGCGGCACATCCGTTCGGCACCGACGGCCTCGGCCGCGACGTGCTCACGCGAATCGTGTACGGCGGCCGGATCAGCTTGGTCGACGCGGCCGTCGTCGTGCTCACCGTGCTGATCGCAGGCGTCGGCAGCGGGATCGCCGCGGGGTTCCTCGACGGCTGGCTCGACCGCGTCTTCACCTGGGTCGTGGACGTGCTGCTCGCGATCCCCGTGCTGGTCACCCTGCTCGTGGTACTCGCCATGGTCGGCGGGCAGCGGGACGTCGCCATGATCACCCTGGGCATCCTGCTCTCCCCCGGGCTCGCGCGGGTGGTCCGCGGTTCGACGTTCGCCGTGCGGCAGGAGCTGTACATCGCCGCGGCCCGCGTGTACGGGCTGCCGAACCGGCACATCGTCGTGCACCACGTGCTGCCGCGGGTGGCCGGGCCGATCATCGTGCAGATCTCGATGCTGGCCGGCGGCGCGCTGCTGATCGACGCCGGCCTGAGCTACCTCGGGTTCGGCGCGCAACCCCCGGATCCGACCTGGGGGAACATGATCGCGGACGCGTCGGCCGTGATCGACCGCCAGCCGTGGCTGCTGCTGCCGCCCGGTGTCGTGCTCGGGCTGGCGATCCTGGCGTTCGGCCTGCTCGGCGACGCCGTCCGCGACGCGACAGCCGATCGTTCCGAGCATCCCGGCGAGCGGCTGCACCGCGCCCATCGCGCGCCGACCCCGACGCTCGCCCCGCACACCGGCGGTTCCTCGGCATTGCTGTCCCTGCAAGGAGTATCGATCGCGCTGCCGGGCACTACCGGGACACGGACCGTCGTGGCGGACGTCGATCTGGACGTCCACGCGGGCGAAGCCGTCGGGCTGATCGGCGAGTCGGGCTGCGGCAAAACCCTGACCTGCCGGGCGGTCCTCGACCTGCTCCCGGCCGACGGGGCCGTCACCGGGGGCAGCATCCTGTTCGACGGCACCGACCTCGCCACCGCGGGACCTCGTGCGATGCGGCGGCTCCGGGGCTCCGGGATCGCGATGATCTCGCAGGACCCGATCGCCGCGCTCGATCCGGTGTTCACCGTGGGCCAGCAGCTGGGCGAGCTGGTACGGCGGCATCGCGGCGGGACCCGGCAGGCCGTGCGCGCCCGGACGCTCGATCTGCTGCGGGACGTCAACCTCCCCGAACCCGAGCAGGTGGCGCGGCGTTACCCGCACGAACTCTCCGGTGGGATGGCCCAGCGCGTCGCGATCGCGATGGCGTTGTCCGGGGAGCCGAAGCTGCTCATCGCCGACGAGCCGACGACCGCGCTGGACGTCACCGTGCAGGCCGAGGTCCTCGACCTGTTGCGGGGGCTGCAGAAGGAGCGGGGGATGGCGATCCTGCTCGTCACGCACGACTGGGGCGTCGTTTCGGCGCTGTGCCGCCGCGCGTACGTGATGTACGCGGGCGACATCGTCGAATCGTGCGAAGTCGCGGAGTTGCTCGACCGGCCGCGGCATCCCTACACCGAGGGTCTGCTCGGCGCGATGCCGAGCCGCGCGGTGCCCCGGGGCAGGCTCGCGACCATTCCGGGAAGCGTGCCCTCGGCGCGGGTGCCGGGCTGTCCCTTCGCCCCGCGCTGTGAGCTGGCCACGCCCGAGTGTTCGGACGCCCCGATCCCGGTGTCCGAGCCACTGCCGGGACACACCACCCGCTGCCTGCACCACGAAAAGCTTTGCTGGGAAAGGAAAAAACGTGAGCCTGCTTGAGGTCCTCGATCTGCGGGTCGCGTATCCCCGCAGACCCGGCGGGCGTGGCCACGACGTCGTCGCCGTCGACGGGGTGAACCTGCACCTCGAACGAGGGGAAACCCTCGGCCTGGTCGGGGAATCAGGCTCGGGCAAGTCGAGCACCGGGCACGCGCTCGTCGGGCTGGCCCGGCCCGCCGCGGGCCGGATCCTGTTCCACGGCAAGGACATCACCCACGTCTCGGCGCGACGGCGCCGGGAACTCGGGCAGCACGTGCAGATCGTCTTCCAGGATCCGCACGGCTCGCTCAACCCGTCGCGGACCGTCGGCCGGACACTGGCCGAGCCGCTGCGCGTCGTGCGCGGCATGAGCCGCCGGGACGCCGATGCCCGCGTCGCGGAGATCCTCGCCCAGGTGGGAATGCCGCCCGAGACCGCTTCGCGGTACCCGGCCGCTTTGTCCGGTGGCCAGCGTCAGCGCGTCGCGATCGCCCGCGCGCTCGTCGGCGAACCGGAACTGATCGTCTGCGACGAGCCGACCAGCGCGCTCGACCTCTCGGTGCAGGCCCAGATCCTGAACCTGCTGCTGGACCTGCAGCGGCGGCTCGGGCTGAGCTACCTGTTCATCTCGCACGACATCGACGTCGTGCGGCATATGGCGCACCGGGCGGCGGTCCTGTTCGGTGGCCGGATCGTCGAACAGGGACCGATCGAGCGGGTCACCGGCCACCCCTGCCATCCCTACACCCGGGCGTTGCTGGCCGCGGTCCCGTCGGTCTCCGGGCCGTCTCCAGGATCTTGACCGCCGTGCCGACGCCGTCCTCCGCGCGGATCAGGTGGCCGAGCTGCTCCGCGCGCGCGGCGAGCGCGGGATCACCGGCGGCCCGGCGGATCGCGGCGGCCAAGTCATCGGACGTCAGCGTGCGCAGTGGCTGCGGGGCGGGAGCGACGCCGCTCAGCTGCATCCGCCGCGCGAAGAACGGCTGGTCGAACATGAACGGGCAGACCACCTGCGGGCGCCCGGCGGCGAGTGCGGCGGCCGTCGTGCCTGCTCCGCCGTGGTGCACCACCGCGGCCATCCGGGGGAAGAGCCAGTCGTGCGGAACGTCGGTGAGGCAGAAGACGTCGTCGCCCAGCTCCCCGGGGTCGATCCCGCCCCTGCCGACCGCCAGCACCGCCCGTACCCCGGCCCCGCGGACCGCGTCGAGGACGATCCGGCCGGTCCGCACCGGATCGCTGCCGACCATGCTGCCGAAACCCAGGTAGACCGGCGGTTTCCCGGCGGCAAGGAACGCCGCCAGCTCGGCCGGTGGAGTCCAGCCCGCCGGGCCGGGCAGGAAGAAGAACCCCGTCGTGTGCACCGAATCCGGATACCGCGCCCCCGCGGGCAGGACGTGCCCGCTGAAGCCCTGCAGTACCGTCGCGGGCCCGCCGTCCGGACGGCGGAACACCCCGGACCGGCGACGCGGCAGGCCCAGCGTTTCCGTGCGCCAGCGGCGGGTCCCGCCCGTGAAGGCACGGACGAACAGCCGGGTCGAAAGGTACGAAGCGCGGTTGAGCGGTGCGGGCAGCGGGAACGGGAACAGCGGATCGGGGAACGACCGCGTGGGCACCCAGAACGGCTGGAGGCACACCGGGACCGCGGGCACGCCGAGGAGTTCCGCGATCGCGTCGCCCGGCACGTTGACCTGGTGCACGACCAGATCGACGTCGCCGGAATCGGCCGCCGCGAACGCCAGCGCGGCGAGGTCGTCGAACACCCGGCCCATCGCCGCGCGGTTGTGGCGCAGGAACTCGAGGCCGAGGAGTTTTCCGCGCAGGCCACGGAAGTTGTTCTCCACCGCCTCCCACGCCCGGCGGTCGCCGACCAGTTTGTTCGTCCCGTCGTCCAGCGGCACGACCCGGGCGCAGTGCGGCTCGGCGATCGCGACCGCCGACGCCGGGCCCGCCAGCACCGGCTCGTGCCCGGCCCTGGTCAGCGCCATCGCGAGCGCGGTGAACGGCTGGACGTCGCCCCTGCTGCCGTGGGTGATCAGCAGGACCTTCACGACGACGCCCCGATGATGAGCAGCTGCTCCTGCAGTTCCCGCGCGATGGCCTCCGCGTCCTCCTCGGTGAAGAAACGCTTCGTCAGTACATAAAGGACGGTCAGCCTGCCACGATAGGTGGAGACGTAATAACCGGGGAAGAGCGTGTCGTCGACGGTGTTGAGAATGTGCGTCTCGACGACCTCGACGCCGTCGGGCATCGGGAATTCCGGTACCACACCGAGATTGCTGACCAGCGCGAAGGAAAGGTTGCGGTCGAGCGCGCTCTTGAGCGGCGCGCCCGCCCGCACCCCCTCGCCGCTCTCCAGCGCCGCGTCCATCTGCGCCTTCACAGACTGCCCCACCAGCACGGGACTCATCCGCGTCGAGACGTCGACCTCGGCGACGTAGGAGAGCATGAAGTTGGTCGTCTCCAGCTCCCCCACCGGCGGCTCGACGCGCCCGCGAAAGTCCACAGGGGACACCGAGAACATCGGGACCGGGTCGCGGCCACCGGCGAACGCCCGCTGCGTGAGCAGGATCGCGCCGCTGACCAGCCCGTGCACGGTCGTGCCGTACCGCCGCGCGGTCCGCCGGATCCAGCTCGTCTGCTCCTCGTCGAGCCGGAGGTACCCGCTGAGCAGCCCACCCTCGCCGTCGAGGATCGACGGGCCCGCCGTGTGGAACAGCCGCCGGTCGTACGGAATGAGACCGAGCCGCTCGTGGAACAGCTCCGCGGGCGGAGCGGGCAACGTGCCCGCCGCCTCGGCGGGCTCCGCCTCCCCCACGGTGAACAACCGCAGCAGTTCTCGCAGATAGCCGAGCCAGCCGTTGGCGTCGACGATCGAATGGTCCGCGCGCAGGGCGAGATATCCGTGCCGCTCGCCCCGCACGAGCACGAGGTCCGCGACCGCCCGCGAAGCGTCCCACGGCAGTTCGACGATCTTCGTCAGGACGTCGGGGGCCTCGTCGAGGATCAGCAACTCGGGGACCTGGCCGTCCTCGACGCGCATCACGGCGTCGCGCCCTGCCCCGCGGATCCTCGCTCGCAGCACCGGATGCGCGGCGCACAACGCCCGGAACGCGCGGTCGAGCGCCTCGGCGTCCAGGTCGCCCTCGTACTCGGCGGCCATGATGACGACCCGGTTGAAATGCGCCAGCTCCAGGTAGTTCAGCGGACGTTCCACCATGGTCATGACAGGGTCCATTCTCTGGTGCAGAAAGGGGTTCCGTTGATCAGGACTTCCGCGGTCACGGTCGCGGCGGCGGCCCGCATGTCGATCTCGGCACGGACCGTCGCCCGGTCGCCGTCGGCGGTCTCCGCGGTCTTCTCCCCCGAAGCCAGCATCCGCGCGCCTGCCGCGTCGCCGTTGGCCACCTCGAAGCCGAGCAGCGTCCTCATGGCGAGCGAACCCTCGGTGTAGCGGACCCGGTCCTCCTTCGCCACGGTGAGCCGCACCGCGTCGCCGAGGTGATCGCGCGTGATTTCCCAGCGGTCTTTCGGGACGTCGCGGGCACTCGTCCGTCGTTCCGGCGGATCCACGACGACGTCGGTAAGCGAAGCCGGATCGCACACCGGCAGGCTGAGCGTGGTCGCGGTGTTCCCGCCGTAGCCCTCCGCGGCCAGGCCGACGTAGTCCCCGGACGCCTGGATGACGCGCACGCCGAGCAGCGCGGGCTTTCCGGCAGGCCACAGCCTCGGGACGTCGGCCATCGCGAGGACCAGCCGCAGCCGGTGCCCGGCCGCCAGCCGGTAGCACGTCGGGTCGAGCCGCACCTGCACGACGTAGGGCGAGCCATTCCGCTGGGGCCGCGGGGAATCCAGGTCGGCCACGCCCATCGAGACGAGCACCGACCGGTCCTGTTCGTCCACATCGGTCACCTTGACCACACAGCGGGAGGCGCTGGTGGCCGGGGTGATGATCACCCGTGCCGTCGGGCTGCCCGCCACCAGCACCGGTTCGGGGAACGGAGCGCTGGTGAACGCGAGCGACCGGGTGTCGTCCTCGTGCTGGTCGAGCGGATAGCCGAACTTGTCGATCGGGTGTTTCGTGAGCCCGCTCAGCGCGCCCACCGTGTCGTCGCTCCGGCAGACCGTGGTCACGACCGCGGTCGAACGCCCGGTGCGGTTCGATCGGTAGAGATGCCCCGAGCGCGCGGCGACGAAAACCTGGTCCCCGGTCTTCTCCGGCGGCCAGCGCGGCGCCTGTACCCAGCGGCCTTCACCGCCCTGGACGAAGAACGTCGCCGGCCTTTCCCGCGTGCGCGGCACTTCGCCGTGCAGCCAGCGGTCCCACCAGGCGCAGGCCAGCGCGGCCGAGGGCACCGGCTCGACGCCCGCGACGTCCGGGAAGGTGTGCAACCACGGCCCCACCAGCAGCCGCTTCGGGCCGCGGATCTGCTGGTACGCGGTGATCATCGACGCGCAGAACAGGTCACGCCAGCCCGCGACGCACAGCGACGGCACGGTGATCCTCCTGGCGTCGACGCGACGCTGTTCCCACACCGGATGTCCCGGCGGATGGAGCCACGAATCGGCGAACCACGGTTCGAACTTCTCCAGCCGTTCCTTCCACAATGTCTCGTGTTCGGCCTTGTCGTGCTCTCGCAGCGGAGGCAGCAGCGCGCAGAAGATGTTGTACAGACTGAGATGCCCGAACATGCCGATCCCGCCGCGCAGTCCCGCCGGGTGCACCAGATCGCGCTCGGCGTCCGTCCAGCCCATCACCGGGAAGATCGCCCGCAGGTGCGGCGGCTGCCTGCTCGCCACGGCCAGCGTCGTCATCCCGCCGTGCGAAAGGCCCCACATGCCGACCCGGCCGGTGCACCACGGCTGCGCCGCCGCCCACTCGACGACCGACACGCCGTCGTCGACCTCCTCCGGGCTCAGGATCGGCCGGGGCACGCCCTCGGAGGTCCCGATGCCGAAACTGTCCACATAGAGCACCGCGTAACCACGCTCGGCGAAGTAGCGCAGGTATTTCCGGGCCGCTATCCCGCCGAGCCCGTCCTTCCGTCCGGTGTGGACGGTCACCAGCGCGGGCACCCGGCCCGCGCCCTTCGGCAGGTACAGATCCCCGCCGAGAGTCAGGCCCGGCACGCTGGAGGGGATGCGGACGTCACCGGTGAACTCGACCTCGTACCGCGGCGGGCGCGAACGCGGGAACCGGATCGGGGGACGCGTCACCACAGGTCCTCCCGCGTCCTCGGCCCCGCCCAGCGCAGGGCCGCGCCGCCCCAGCTCATCCCGCCGCCGAAGGCGATCAGCAGCACGACGTCGCCCGCGAAGACCTTCCCGGTCCGCACCGCGTCGTCGAGGGTGATCGGGACCGACGCCGCGCCGGTGTTGCCGTAGCGCTCGATCGTCAGGTGCATCTGCTCGGGCCGCAGGCCCATGGTGTCGGCCAGCTCGCGCAGGATCGTCCCGTTCGCCTGATGCGGCACGAGCAGGTCGACGTCGGCGATGTCGAGTTCGGCCGCCTTCACCACGTCGGCGACGAGCTCGGGCACCACCCGCGCGGCGAAGTCGCGGACTCCCCTGCCGTTCATGGCGAAGTGGTGCTGACCGCCGGCGAGGGTCTCCGCGCTGGCCGGGCGACGGCTGCCACCGCCGGGAATACCGACCATGTCCACGAGCGTGCCGTCGGAGCCGAGCGTGCTGGCCAGCAGCCCGCGTCCGGTACCGCTCTTGCCAAGCACCACCGCGCCCGCGCCGTCGCCGAACAGGACGCAGGTACGCCGGTCGGTGTAGTCGAGGATGCGGGAATAGATGTCGGCGCCGATCACGAGCGCGGTGCGCGGGCCGGGGTCCGCGGTGAGCATCGCGTGCGCGGTCACCAGCGCGTAGACGAACCCGGAGCACACCGAATCGACGTCGAACGCCGCCGCGCGGACGGCGCCGAGCTGGGCCTGGACGGCACAGGCGGTCGCGGGCATCGGCTGGTCCGGGGTCGAGGTCGCGACGATGATCAGGTCGAGGTCGGTGGCGGCGATGCCCGCGGCGTGCAGCGCCCGGTGGGCGGCCGCCGAGGCCAGGTCGGACGTCGCTTCGTCGGGGGCGGCGACGCGGCGCTCCGCGATGAGCGTCTTGTCGAAGATCCACTGCTCCCCCACCCCGAGACGCTTGCCGAGCGTCTCGCTGGTGAGGACCGTTTCCGGCAGGTAGGAGCCGGTTCCGAGAATCGCGGTGTTCATGACATGGGTGACCTTTCTTCGGGCACAATCCACCTACGGAAGGAATTCCTCGAACGTGTTATTCGGCGACCTTCGTCCGGTCGCACCAGACGAAAACGGGAGCTTCGTCGCATCCCCCTGGCGATTCGAGATCCAGTACGAAATGTTCGTACCCCGCCCGGAACGGAATCTTCAGGTATCTCGCGGAGAACTCCGAAAACCGGACGCTCATCCGGTCCGGGACTCCGTCCGGGCCGCCTTCCAGGCGCACGTCGACACTCGGTTCAGCCACGCCCATGGCTCGTTCACCTCCTCTCTCCGGCCTCAGCCCGCGCGTTTCCGGTAGGCACGCATGGCGAGCGGGAAGAACACCAGCACGGCCACGACCATCCACACCAGTCCCCCGGCGAGCGGACCGGCGACGGGGCCACCGGCGAGCAGCCCGCGCATGACGTCCGCGAGCAGGCTGACCGGGTTGACCCCGGACCAGGCCCGCAGCCAGCCGGGCATGCTGGCACTCGGGACGAAAACGTTGCTGGCGAACACGAACGGCATGAACAACGCGATCGCGACGCCCTGCACCGAATCGGGGCGGCGGACGACCATTCCGATGTAGACGGTCACCCAGCAGAAGCACAGCCCGGCCGCCACCAGCAGACCGGCCGCTGCCAGCGTCGCGAAGAGTCCGGTGTGGACCCGGAACCCCATCGCCGTGCCCACGGCGAGCACCGTGCCGAACGCGAGCAGATAGCGGACCACGTCCGCCAGCACCCCGCCGACCAGTGGCGCGGCGCGCGCGATGGGCATGCTGCGGAAGCGGTCGAACACGCCCTGGTCGACGTCGATGTTGAGGCCCACCCCGGCGGACATGCTCGCCAGCAGCACGGTCGGCACCAGCAGGCCGGGCACCAGATTACGCAGGTACGACGTGGTGTCCCCGGCGATCGCGCCACCGAACAGGAAGCCGAACATCACCAGGAACAGGACCGGCTGTACGGTCACGTCCACCAGATGTTCCGGATTGCGCCGGATCTTTCGCAGTCCGCGTCCACAAAGGACGGCGCAGTGCCGCACGGCCTCGCCGGGCCCGACGTGCCGCCTCGCGTCCGTCCCGCTCATACCGCACTTCCTTCCGGCACCGGCCGCTCACCGGGGACGCCGGTCAGCGACAGGAACACCTCGTCGAGACTGGGCAACCGCAGGGCCAGTTCGTCCGCGGCGATCCCGGCCTCGTCCAGTTTCCGGACCACAGTGGACACCAGCAGCGGATCACGGGCGGGCACCGTCAGCAGTCCGGTGGTGGTGTCGTAGGCGGGCGCGGCGCCTGCCAGTTTCCCGACGATCCCGGCGACCACGGCGACGTCGCCGGGAATCGCGGGCCGGACCCGCAGGATGTGCCCGCCGATCCGGCGCTTGAGCTCGCCGGGGGTGCCCTCGGCCACCACCCGGCCGCGGTCGAACACCGCGATGCGGTCGGCGAGCCGGTCCGCCTCCTCGAGATACTGCGTGGTGAGCAGCACCGTGACCCCGTCGGCCACGAGCCGCCGGACGACGTCCCACAGTTCGCGGCGCACATGGGCGTCGAGCCCGGTGGTCGGTTCGTCCAGGAAGAGCACTCGCGGCCGCCCGAGCAGGCTCGCGGCCAAGTCGAGCCTCCTGCGGGTCCCGCCCGAGTAGGTCTTCGCGGCCCGGCCCGCCACCTCGCCCAGCCGGAACCGGTCGGTCAGCTCGCCGGCCCGCGCCCGCGCCGCCCGCGCGGACATGCCGAGCAACCGTCCCATGAGGACGAGGTTCTCGGTGCCGGTGAGATCGCCGTCCACCGACGCGTACTGCCCGGTGAGGCCGATCACCTCCCGCACCGCGACCGGATCGCGGACGACGTCGTGTCCGTCCACAATGGCCACACCAGCGTCCGGCCGCACCAGTGTGGCCAGAATCCGCACCGCGGTCGTCTTCCCGGCACCGTTGGGCCCCAGTACCCCGAGCACGGTGCCCGCCCCGGCGGCGAGGTCGATCCCGTCCAGCGCCACGGTCGGCCCGAAACGCTTGACCAGACCCTCCACCCGAATACCGAATGACATGACTCGATTCTCCCCACGGCCGCCCGAACGCGGCAATCCATGAACCGAAACATTCGATCCCCGGTAATTGGCCCCTTGTGCTTTTCGGTCAGGCGCGGAAACGGCGAACTCGCGTACCCGGAGAGTCGGCCGGCGTACTGGGCGCCACACTTTTGTCGCGAACGCTCCGTTCAGGACGCTGATCGTCGCGAACGCTCCGTTCGCGACAAGCGAGGGCGTGACACCATCGCCACGAAGGAATCAGTGGCGGCGCAGCGTTTCCGACGGCTTTTCGCCGAACCGTCGCTGATAGGTGGCGGCGAACCGGCCGGTGTGCAGAAATCCCCATTCGGCCGCCACCGCGGTCACCGTCACCGCGTCGGACTGGGCGGCGCGCAGCTGGTCGTGCACCCGGCGGAGCCGGATCTCGCGCAGATACTCCATCGGCCGCATGTTCAGATGCTTGCGAAAACCCAGCTGCAGCGAGCGTTCGGTCACATCGGCCTCGCGGGCGAGGCTCGCCGTCGTGTGCCGCCACTGCGGGTGGCTTTCCATCCATTCGAGCGCGATGCTCACCGCGCGCGAGGGCGCCGCGGCCACGTCACCGTTGAGCATGCTCGAATAGTTGTTCGCGTGCGCCACCAGCAACGCGCTCATGAGTGTCCACTCGAAACGGTCCGCGACCACCGGCTGTTCGATCAACGTCCCCGGCCGGTCCAGCTCGGTGACCAGCAGATCCACCGCGCGGCGCCAGCTCCGCCCGTACCCGGAGCCGAGGTCCATCGACGGCGCGAAGCGCAAGGGTCTTCGCAAAGGGGCACCGAGCAGATCACTCAACCGCGCTTCCAGCGACGCGCGTTCCATGCGCAGCACCAGTTGCGTGCAGTCCGCGGTCCAGCGCATGGTCACCGGGTCGGCCGGCGAGAGCACCGACGCCTGCCCCGCCCCCACCAGCACCCGGTCCGGACCACAGCGGATCTCGGCCCGCCCGGTCAACGGGATGAGCACCGCGAAGAAGGTGTCCTGCGGCGCGTAGCGGATGCGCACGTCACAGCCGTAACTGACGTAGTTGACCGACATGTCCCGCAGCCGCACCGAATGCATCCGAGCGTCCAGTCGCGCGGCCGGCCCGAGGACGTCGAGCGTGTGCGGGCACAGGACCCGGCCGCACACCTCTCTCACGTACTCCGGATCGCCGCAGTGGAGCAACTCGTGGCGCGCGAGAGGCAACGACGCTTCAGGGACCTCGACCCCGACCACAATGACCTCCGACCTTCGAATCGTTCGGGTAAACCCCCCGGGGAAGTCGCCTCGTCGCGCCCTCGTGATCATCCTTCACCCGCGACCAGGCGCCGGAATCCACCGTCGGGGTGAAATCCAGCGCCCTGAATTCTCTGTCCTTTTTACACACGAAACCGCCGGCTCGCCCGAAAACGAAGGCCGACGCCGGCAGCACAGCAGATTATAGGGACCGCGACAACGCACCCGCATCGGTCGAAAGAACGAATTCGCGGCCCCGTACTCCCGGTCCTCTCCCGTCGTGGGTCAGGCTATGCCGAGGTCGCGCGCGAACGCGGCGAGCTGGGTGCGGCTGCGCAGATCCAGCTTGGCCAGTATGCGTGACACATGCGTCTTGACCGTCGACTCGCTCACCCCGAGTTCCCGTGCGACTTCGAGGTTCGAACAGCCGTAGGCGATCAAGCGGATGACGCCGCGTTCGCGTTCGGTCAGGGGTGTGGCCCCGCGCGGCTCGCGCCTGCCGGGGCGGCCGCCGCGGAACTCCTCCAGCAGTTCCCCCGCCGCCTGCGGGGAAAGCCACGCTTCCCCTCCCGCAACGGCTTTCAGTGCGGCGCCAAGGGTCCACGCCTCCTGGTTCTTGATGAGGTACCCTCGCGCACCCGCCCGCGCAGCCCGCGCGGCGTCACCCCGGCGGTACGCGTCGGCGAGGACCAGTGTCCATGGCGCACGCCTCCCGGTGGACCGGACGACCTCGGCCACGACGGCGATCCCGTCCTCGCCCGGCAGATCCCGGTCGACGAGGACCACGTCCGGCTCCACTGCGGCCAGTGCGGCGAAGACGTCGCTCCCGGTTTGCGTCACATCCTCGACGACTTCTGTTTCCGGCTCTTTCGCGAGAATTCTCCTGATCCCGTTCGAGCTGATGGACGAACCCAGGACCAGCAATATCCGCATCACGATCGGCGCCTACCGGTTCCGGCCCCTTCCCGGATTCCCATAGTGCGACGCGCACCTCGCGAAACAGTGTCCCCGGTCAAGCATTCCACCTCCGACTGCGGCCGTCCGCGCGGCCACGACATCCCCGCACCGAGATCAGAAATTAGCGTGCCCCTGACGAAACCGGCAATCTGCAAACCGTCCGTGTTCATCCCTTTACCGCATGCTGCCCGGCGCAGAGCCGCGAATTTCCGCCGTTCAGCCGAACGTATTCTCGGCCACCCGGCCGAAGCGGTCACCCCGGTCGTTCCGGGCGTGTCCGGGCCCCGGACGCGACCACTTCGGCGGCCGTGACCTCCACCGGTTGCCGCCGCGAGCGCGCGAGGGCCAGCAACGATTCGCGGCCTGCCGCCGGATCGGTCTTGTACCGCTCCGCGAGGACACCGGTCGCCTGCGCGATCACCACCGTGCGGTCCAGTTCCGCCTGCAGCAACGCACTCCGTGCGGCCTTCTCGCGGATCCGCTGCCGGTGCAGGAGGCCGATCGCCGCGGCGTCCGCGAGCGCGGAAGCGGCGCGCAGCGCGTGCGTGTCTTCGCCTTTCCCGTCCGCGTGAATGAGGCACAGCAACCCGACCGTGTCCGTCCTTCTGCGCAACGGCACCACGGTGGAGTCCGAGAGCCACAGCCGGGCCCGGGTGAGGCCGGCACCGGCGTCGGCCACCATCCGCAGGCGCCCGCCGGAGCCGGCGAACAACAGCACCACGCTGTCGGCCCCGGCCAGTGCCCGCGCCCGCTCGACGAGGAAACGGCCGAACATCGACTCGTCGAAATCCGGCGCCAACGTGTCGGACAATAGGATCATCGACTCGATCAGCTGATCGCCGCACATCGCGGCTCCCTCCGCCAGGCCGGATTCCGGTTTTCCTTGCCAGGACAATGAAACACGAACCCCGGCCGCCCACCACACCCAGGAGCAGGTAGCGTGCGGCGATAGTTGCCGAGCGTGTCCGTGATCGGCTTTTCCTCGCAAACGGGTGCCGGAGGCCACGACGGTGGACAAGCTCCCGCCAATGGGGCAGGGTTGTCTCCCGTACGCCCGTGCTGTCCCGGACCCTGATGGTCGAGCGTGAACTCCGAAGGGAATTCCGACCGACGCGATCGATCCGGGAGCAGCCGAATGCGTGGAAATGCCCAGGAATTTTCCCACATTCTGCCCACCGCGAGCACTTTCACCCGCCCGGACGCGCGGCTCATCGCAGCCGCGGTCACCGGCGAGCGGGAGGCACTGAACGCCCTCGCCGAGGTGCTGCGGCCGATGGTGCTGCGCTACTGCGTCAGCAGGCTCGGCGTCCAGGAGACCGGCTGCGCCGGCGCCGAGGACTGCACGCAGGAGGTCCTGGTCGCGGTGCTGGTCGCACTGCCGCGTTATCGCTATCGCACGGACCGCTTCCTGTCCTTCGTCTTCGGTGTCGCCGCGCACAAGATCAGCGATCTGCTCCGGCGACGCGGCAGGGAACGGTGCGAGCCGCTACCCGATCCCGACGCCGTGGTCGCTCCCGAACCGGTCCCGCCGGAGGACGCGGTCGAACGCCTCGACCAGCAACGCCAGCTCAGGCGGATGCTCCAGCGGCTGCCCGACAACTACCGGGAGGTGCTGGGCATGCGGGTCCTGTTCGGATTCACCGCCGAGGAAACCGCCTCCAAGCTCAACATGCCCAGCGCCGCCGCGGTCCGCGTCACCCAGTTCCGCGCGCTGACCAAGCTGCGCCGATCCGCCCCCGCGGCCCCGCCACGGGAGGGCGCGTTGCTGGGCGCCCGGTAGTCATCAGGCCGGTTGCGCCCGGAACCGGCCGATCAGCTCAAGCAGTTCACCGCCGCGCGGGCTCGGCCCGTTCCGCCGGATGGCCTCGTCCAACGGCCACAAGCGGTCCTTCGTCCGCGCCGACCGCAGTCCGCGCGCCAGCTCGATCGCTTCCGTGCCCGCCCCGGCGGCCTCGTCGAGATCGCCCGCAAGGGCGTGGCACACCGCGAGCCAGATCAGCGTCAAGGAGCAGCTGCGGGCCATTTCCGGTCCGTAGCCGTCGATCGCCTTCGTCAGCTCGGGAATCGCCCGCTCCCCGTGCCGCGTGTCCACCGTCCTGGCGAGCTCGGTCCGCACCGTACCTGCCATCGCCGCCAGATCGGTGGCGCCGAAGAACGCCGCCCACGGCGCGGGCGGCGTGTCCCGGGAATCCGCGAACTCGTCCGCCGCCCGGCCCAGGTTCGCCAGCGCCTCGTCGGCGTCGCCCCGCATCGCGTGCGCCCACGCCTGGTTGGCCGAAAGGATCGCCTGACCGAGAGCCGATCCGGCGCGCCGCGCGGCTTCCTGGCCGCGGGCGAACTCGGTCACCGCCGCCCCGACGGCGTGGTAGTGCAGGTGCAGTCTGCCGAGCCGGTAGCACACGTTCGCCACCAGATCATCGTTGCCCGCCTCGGTCGCCAGTTCGATCGCGCGCTCGAACCTACGCTGGGCGACCCGGGCGTTCCCGGCGTCGAACTCGGTCCAGCCCAAGAGGTTCTCCGTGTCGGCGAGCACGGTGCACAGCCGCGCACGGAGGTGCTCGGGCACCATCCCCCGGCGCAACAGGCGGCCACTGGTCTTCAGCACCCGCAGTGCGTCCCGGCAGTAGCCACCGCCGAGGCGGTAGTCGAGCGCCCGGAACGTCTCGACCGCCGCCTCCAGGTCCTCGATGTCCGCGGTGTCGACTCGGACTGGAAGCCGTTCCTCACCGGTGAGCGCGGTCATCACCACACCTCCGAACGCACCACGAGTCCCTGACGGATGTCCATGGAATTCCCACGCTCCTGGTATTTCAACCGGACGAACAGACAGCCGTCTGGGTCCAGGACGGGATTACACCGTCGCGGCACATCTGCGTACCCCGGCGTCCACAGCTTCACTGATGTTAGTAAGTCCGGATGCCGGGACCATCCGCCGATCGGGCGCAGTGTTACGGCGTGCGGATATCCACGCATTCCCATCCGCACTTTCCGATGCACGGGAATCCGCGACCGGCGCAATGTACACCCCGCCGCGCACGGGAATATCAGGCGGAGAAAAGATCCTGGACGTCTTCGGAACGCGAGACGACCGCCGTCGCGACCTCGGTCAGTTTCCGGTTGTTGCGCCGCGAATATCCGCGCAGCACCGCGAACGCGCCCGCCATGTCGAGGCCGAGCCGTTCGGCGATGAAGCCTTTCGCCTGCTCGATGACCACCCTGCTGGACAGTGCAGTCTGCAACTGTTCGATAAGGACGTCGTAGTGCCGGGCCGAGCGCGCCTGCAGGAGGCCGATCGTGGCCACGTCCACCATGGCCTGCGCGGTGCGCATCGACGGCCCGTCGAGCGCTCCCGGCGCGCCGATCAGCAGGTTCAGCACGCCGACGATGTCGGACCGCAACCGCATCGGCAGCGCGTAGGCGGCCTGGAAACCGGCCGCGGACGCCTTGAGCGCGAACGAGGGCCATTTGGCCTCCGCCCCGGGCAGATCGGTGTAGCCGACGACCGCGCCGAGCCGATACGCGTCGGCGCACGGGCCTTCGTCGATCTGCAACTGGAACAGCTCGTGGGTCCGGGATTCCTCGTCCGCGCTGGCCACCACCTGCAGGCCACCGCGGGGATCGGCGAGCAGCACGCCCGCCGCGTCGATCTCGAGCAGTTCGACACAGCGCAGGGAAAGGAGGTGGAGGAAATCCAGCACGTCGAAGTCGTCGACCAGAGTGTCCGCCAGTTCGACGAGTACCTCGGTCAGACTGTCGTCACGCATCGACCCACGCACCTCCGCACCCGGAACACCCTACAACGATCACGGTCATCCGCTGCGTCTCAGCCGGGATCCCGTTCGGGTGCGAATCTCAGCCGCCGCGCGACCACATCCGCCGCCAGCTCCGCCAGCCCGCGGTGTTCGGCGAAGGCACGTGCCCGCAGCCGGGCGTAGGCGTCCTCCAGGCTCACGTCCAGCTGTGCGGCGACCATTCCGGCCGCCTGGTGCACCTGTGGGCTCAGCAAGGGGAAGCCGTTGCCCGACCCGACCAGTTTCCCACCCCCTGTGTGGGTCTGCTCATTGAGGAGCAGGATCCAGACCAGCTCGGCGAACGAGAGCGCCTCGCCCACCGCGGCCCTGGGCAGCGATCCGGGTTCGGCGCAGTAGAGCGTCAGCGCCCCGGCACGGCTGGCTCCGGCCGACAGCGGCAGCACATGACACGAGCGGGCACCCGCTTCGACGGCCAGCGGCACGAACAGCGGCCAGCGACGGCCGATCGCCGGTGCCTCCAGGTCGGCGACGAGCACGGGGACGCCGGTGCGCAGCACCAGGCTCCCCGGCCCCTCGCCGACGGTCGCCTCGATCTCGGTGAGCCGGGTGCCCAGCTCCCCCGTCGCGTACCGCAGTTCGGCGGTACCGGCCCCGGTGCCGACCACCAGGCACGCGCCCTTCACCCCGAACCGGTCCACCACGGCCTCGCAGACGAACTCCACGGTGACGCGCCTGCGCCGCGCCCGCGCGAGCTCGCTCAGCGAAGTCCAGAGCTTCGCGAGCCGCGAGTCGTCTCTGCTTCCGTCGTGAACCGTGACCACGTTGTTCCAGGCTTTCCGGACACCAGCGGCTTCCCGAACAGGAAAACCCTTGCCGATCCTACCTATCCCCGTGCCGCACGCCCGGCGCAACACCCCGGGCGGGTCACCCTCCGCGAGAGTTCGAACATACGCGCGATTCCCGCGCTCGGCGACCCCCATTGTCGCCGAGCACCGATGGCTGCGGGATCCTTACCGATCCCCTCTCGCGAAACCCTGAAACAATAGTGCCGAAAGTCCCCGGTTCGCCGGTGCGCCCGCATCCGGCGCAGTCTCGCTCCGGGAACAGATCTTCCTTGTGCGACAAGAGGATCCGCGCCGACGCACCCGGTTGACCTATGGCGGGACGCGGAATACTGCGGGACAGTGGCCGCGGAGCCGATTCTCGCCCCGTTCACCCCGCGAGGGAAGTGGTCCCGGAAATGATCGAATACTCCGGGCTTCCGGCAGAACACCTGTCGCTCGCCCCGCCCGGCATCCGGGCGAACCCGTAACATGCCCGCGAAAGCCCGCCCCGACCTCGGCGCCGCGCTCGCCACCGCCGCCCGCTGGCTGGACGAGGTGCCCGGCGTCGTCGGGGTCGGCCGGGGCTACTCCGACGGCGCGCCCGCCCTCGACGTGTGGGTGAATCCCGGCACGGTGCCCGCCGGGCGGCTGCCTTCCCGGCTTTTCGGCGTGCCCGTGCGCGTGCACGGCGCCGGTGGACCATCGGAGGCGAGCTGATCCACTCGGCCGCCCGCTTTGTCCTTTGTGGACTGCGATGCGGCGAAGGGCGCTTTCAGCGCGCTCAGCGCTATGAAGGACCCCTTCACGGCGCTGGTCGTCCCTCGGGGTATTCCGTTTCGAAACCCGGCCAGGGTCATTTGCACCTAACGGGCCCGGGACCTTCGTGTCTTCACCGGTCACCGCGCGCTGTGTGATCCTTCGTGCATGGACACCACGAAGTCCCGGCCCCCGAATCTCACCGCCCAGAGCAGCGAGATCGAAGCACTGCGGAACCGCCTCCGCTACTACCGTACGCGGGCGGATCAGCTCCAGTACGCGCTGGACCACCGGCTGCCGATCGAGCAGGCGAAGGGTATCCTCGCCGAACGCTACGGGATCGACGTGGACGAGGCATTCGCCATGCTGCGGTCCTTCTGCCGGGACCACAACCTCAAGATCCACGATGCCGCCCGGGCGTTGATCGGCCAGACGGGTGAAGCCCGGCGCGTGGCGTGCTGAGCGGCACCATGGTCAGTCTGGGGGCCGACTACGCCGGCGAGGGAGGTCCGGGGGCTCTGATGGGTCCGAGGCGAAACCACTCCCGGCTGCGGATACTGATCGCTGACGACAACCCGATCGTCCGCGACGCGCTGCAAGCGCTGCTGGAAACCGAACCGGATCTCGACGTCGTCGGGGTCGCCGGTGACGCGGCCGAGGCGGTGGAACTGGCCGAGCGGTGCGCACCCGAGGTCGCCGTACTGGATGTGCGCATCCCCGGCGGCGGGGCGTGGATGGCGCGGGAACTCCGCCGCCGGGTCCCCGGGCTGGGACTGATGGCCTTCTCCGCGCACAGCGACAGCGGCTCGATCGCGCAGATGGCCGCGGCCGGGGTCACCGAGTACCTCGTCAAAGGCAGCCCGAACACCGAGATCATCGCGGCGATCCGGCGGCTCGGCGAGCGGGTCAGCGACTGAGCCAGCGTTCCATGCAGGCGAGCAGTTCGGCGGTGTCCACCGGCTTCGTCACGTAGTCGCTCGCGCCCGCGGCGAGGCTCTTCTCCCGATCACCCTCCATCGCCTTGGCGGTGACCGTGATGATCGGCAGCCCCGCGAACCGCGGCATCTCGCGGATCGCGGCGGTGGTGGCGTAGCCGTCCATCTCCGGCATCATCACGTCCATCAGGATCAGGTCGATCCCCTCGTCGGCGAGCAGCATCTCGATGCCCTTGCGGCCGTTCGGCGCGTGCACCACCCGCAGCCCGTGCAGCTCCAGCATCCCCGAGATGGCGAACACGTTGCGGGTGTCGTCGTCGATGAGCAGGACCTTCCGGCCACGCAGCCGGTAGGACGTCGGCGGCTCGCCGTCGCGCTCGTTCTCCGTCGACGGCGCGGGCGCGGTCTCCGGCTTGCGCATCAGCGGCAGGATTCCGTCCAGCTCGCTCGCGGACAGGTGCAGCATGATCCGCTCCCGCAAGGAGTCCAAAGAGGACAGTAGCTCCACCGGGTGCACCCGGACGTGCGCCTGGAGCAGCCGTTCCTGCGCGGCGGACAGCTTCCGGCTCGCGTGGGCGAGCACCGGGACCTCGATCGGGTCCGGGCCCTCGGTCAACCGCTTGAGGAAGGTCAGCGCGGTGGTGCCCGGCATGCTGGTGTCCAGCACGATGCAGCGGAACGTCCGCGCGGTCAGCGCGTCGATCGCCTCGGCGGGGTTGGACACCGCCTCCACCCCGACCACCGGCACCGCACCGTGGGTGTAGGCCAGATCCGCCGCGACGCCCCTGGCCAGCAATGTCAGGAGGTTGTTCTCCTGGCTTTCCACCACGAGGACGCGGCGACGGCCGAGCTGCTCGGCGGCGTCGGGCCGCTCGGTGCCGGGGTCGGCGGTGCCCGCGGTGTACTGCGCGACCGGCAGGAACAGGGTGAACGTGCTGCCCTCGCCGAGCCTGCTCTCCGCGCGGATCTCCCCGCCGAGCAGGAACGCGACCTCACGGCTGATCGACAGGCCGAGCCCGGTCCCGCCGTACTTCCGGCTCGTGGTCCCGTCGGCCTGCTGGAACGCGCCGAAGATGGAGTCCAGATTCTCCTCCGCGATCCCGATCCCGGTGTCCGCGACGACGAAGGCGACCAGCTCGTGCCCGGCGGGCGAGGACAGCACCTCCTGATCCACGAGCTCGACACGCAGCTCGACGCTGCCCTCTTCGGTGAACTTCACCGCGTTGGACAACAGGTTGCGCAGCACCTGGCGCAGCCGCTGCTCGTCGGTGAACAGCAGGCCCGGCACGTCCCTGCCCACCGTGACCTGGAAGTCGAGCCCCTTCTCCGCGGTGAGCGGCTGGAACGTGGTCCGCACGTAGTCGACCAGCTGCCGCAGCGGGAACGGCTCGTGATGGATGTCCATCTTGCCCGCCTCGACCTTCGACAGGTCGAGGATGTCGTTGATCAGCTGCAGCAGGTCGGTGCCCGCGGACTGGATCACCTTGGCGAACTCGACCTGTTTCGGGGTCAGGTTCTGGGTCGAGTTCTGCGCGAGCACCCCGGCCAGGATCAGCAGGCTGGTCAGCGGCGTCCGCAGCTCGTGCGACATGTTGGCGAGGAACTCCGACTTGTACTTCGACGCGAGCGCCAGCTGCTGCGCGCGTTCCTCGATCTCCTGCCGCGCCTGCTCGATCTCGAAGTTCTTCACCTCGATGTCGCGGTTCTGCGTGGCCAGCAGTTCCGCCTTCTCCTCCAGCTCGGCGTTGGACCGCTGCAGTTTCGCCTGCTGTGCCTGGAGTTCCTCCGACCGCGCCTGCAGTTCGGCGGCGAGCCGCTGCGACTCCTCCAGCAGCGAGTCCGTGCGCGCGTTGGCGATGATGGTGTTGACGTTGACGCCGATGGTCTCCATCAGCTGTTCGAGGAAGTCCCGTTGCACCGCGGTGAACCGGGTGAAGGAGGCCAGTTCGATGACACCGAGCGCCTGGTCCTCGAACACGATCGGCAGCACGATCAGGTTCACCGGCGCGGCGGAGCCGAGGCCGGAGGAGATCTTGACGTACTCGGGCGGGGTCTGGTCGACGACGATCGGCTTCTTCGCCTGCGCGGCCTGCCCGATCAGCGACTGCCCGAGGTCGAACCGCGTGACGACGTCGGCGCCTTCGCTGTGCCCATAGGCGGCGATCAACCGCAACCGGGGCCGGTCCTCGCCCGGCTCGGTGAGAAAAAACGTGCTGTGCTGCGCGCCGACGAGCGGGGCCAGCTCGTTCATGATCAGCTGGGCCACCACCCGCAGATCGCGGTGCCCCTGGATCAGCCCGGAGATACGCGCGAGGTTGGTGTTGAGCCAATCCTGCTCCTCGTTGGCCCGGGTGGTCTCGCGCAGCGACTGCACCATCGCGTTGATGTTGTCCTTGAGTTCGGCCACTTCTCCTTGCGCCTCAACGGAAATCGACCGGGTGAGGTCGCCGGTCGCGACCGCGCCGGTGACCTCCGCGATGGCCCGCACCTGGCGGGTCAGGTTGCCCGCCAGCTCGTTCACGTTCTCGGTGAGCCGTTTCCACGTGCCGGACACACCCTCGACCTCGGCCTGCCCGCCGAGCCTCCCTTCGCTGCCCACTTCGCGCGCGACGCGGGTGACCTCGGCGGCGAACGCGGAGAGCTGGTCGACCATCGTGTTGATGGTGGTCTTGAGTTCCAGGATCTCCCCGCGGACGTCGACGTCGATCTTCTTGGTCAGATCGCCGCGTGCCACCGCGGTGGTCACCTGCGCGATGTTGCGCACCTGGCCGGTGAGGTTGTTCGCCATCGAGTTGACGTTGTCGGTGAGGTCCTTCCACGTCCCGGCGACGTTGGGCACGCGCGCCTGGCCGCCGAGAATCCCTTCCGTACCAACCTCTCGCGCGACCCGCGTCACCTCGTCGGCGAACGCCGAGAGCGTGTCGACCATGGTGTTGATCGTCTGCGCGAGTGCGGCCACCTCGCCCTTGGCCTCGACCGTGATCTTCTGGGACAGGTCGCCGCGCGCCACGGCCGTGGCCACCTGCGCGATGGAGCGGACCTGATCGGTGAGGTTGTCGGCCATCACGTTCACCGACTCCGTCAAGCCTTTCCACGTCCCCGAAACGCCCTTCACATCGGCCTGCCCGCCGAGACGTCCTTCCGTGCCCACCTCCCGCGCGACGCGAGTGACCTCGTCCGCGAACGAGGAAAGCTGGCCGACCATCGTGTTGATCGTGTCCTTGAGTTCCAGGATCTCGCCCCGCGCGTCGACCCGGATCTTCTGCGAGAGGTCGCCGCGCGCGACGGCGGTGGTGACCTCGGCGATGGAGCGGACCTGATCGGTGAGGTTGTCGGCCATGACGTTCACCGACTCCGTCAGGCCTTTCCACGTCCCCGAAACGCCCTTCACGTCGGCCTGCCCGCCGAGACGACCTTCCGTGCCCACCTCCCGCGCGACGCGAGTGACCTCGTCCGCGAAGGACGAAAGCTGGTCGACCATGATGTTGATCGTGTTCTTCAGTTCGAGGATCTCGCCGCGCGCGTCGACCCGGATCTTCTGTGTCAGATCGCCCTTCGCCACCGCGGTCGCGACCTGCGCGATCGAGCGGACCTGCGCGGTGAGGTTGCCCGCCATGAAGTTCACCGACGTCGTCAGATCCCGCCACGTCCCCGCGACACCGGGCACCTGCGCCTGCCCGCCGAGGATCCCTTCGGTGCCGACCTCGCGCGCCACCCGCGTCACCTCGTCCGCGAACGCCGACAGCTGATCCACCATGGTGTTGATGGTGTTCTTGAGTTCGAGGATCTCGCCCCGCGCGTCGACGGTGATCTTCTGCGACAGATCGCCCTTCGCCACCGCGGTGGTGACCTCGGCGATCGAGCGCACCTGGTTGGTGAGGTTGCCCGCCATGAAGTTCACCGACGTCGTCAGATCCCGCCACGTCCCCGCCACGCCGGGGACTTCGGCCTGCCCGCCGAGACGTCCCTCGCTGCCGACCTCGCGCGCCACCCGGGTGACCTCGTCCGCGAACGCCGACAGCTGATCCACCATGGTGTTGATCGTGTTCTTCAGTTCGAGCATCTCGCCTTTGACGTCGACGGTGATCTTCTGCGACAGATCGCCCTTCGCCACCGCGGTCGCGACTTCGGCGATGTCGCGGACCTGGCCGGTGAGGTTGCCCGCCATGGCGTTGACCGAGTCGGTGAGGTCCTTCCAGGTCCCCGAGACCTCCGGGACCGAGGCCTGACCGCCGAGCTTGCCCTCCGTCCCGACCTCCCGCGCGACCCGGGTGACCTCCGAGGTGAACAGCGCGAGCTGGTCGACCATCCCGTTGAACACGGCGGCCATCTCGTCCACCAGGCCGTCCTCGGCGCGGGGCAGCCGGGTGCTGAAATCGCCGTCCCGCACCGCCTTCAGGCCGTCGAGCAGTCGTTGCAGGCCTTGGTCGTCCAAGGCCGTCCCGCTCCGCTTCACCGCTCGTGATTCGGCCATCGCGTGCTCCCGGGGTCGAGGGGGGGTGGTCGCAAGGGGGTCGCGCCGCCGTGGCCGCGCGGCGGGGTTCAGGCCGCGGTCCGGAACTCCGCGACCTGGTCGGCCAGCTCGCAGGCGGACGGATTCGCCTGGCGCAGCCGCGCCTGCTGTTCGAGCGGGGCCAGCCGGTCACGGAACCGCCGCGAACTCAGCGCCATGGCCTCGGTCAGCGCCCGGTCGGCGACCGCGACGGCCTCGTCGACGTCCTCCGAGAGCAGATGACTCGTCGCCAGCATCGTCAGGCACAGCGACCTGCTGCGGGCCATGCGGTCGCCGTACCGCGCCACCACCCGGGTCAGCTCGTTGACCGCCATCGCCGCGTACATGGTGTCGACGGCGGCGGCGAGTTCGACGTAGACCGTGCCCGCCATCGCGGCCAGGTCGGTCTCGCCGAAGAACTGGGCCGAGGCCGGGGCGTCCGCCGCGTCGGCGCGTTCGAAGGCGTCGACCGCACGACCGAGCGCGGCGAGCGCGGGCCGGGGATCGGCGAGCTTCGCGTAGGCCCACGCCTGGTTCGCGTACAGCACACTCAGCATGAGCGTGCACTCGCCGGACTCGGCGGCGACCACACCGCGCTGGAACGCCTCCAGCGCCTCGCGCGGGGCGTCGTGGTGCAGGAACACCCGCCCCTGCCGATAACGGATATTGGACAGCAGCGCGTCGTCGCCGCCCTCACCGGCGAGCTCGGCCGCGTGGTCGAGCCAGGCGTGCGCGACGACGGGACGTCCGGAGTCGAACGCGGTCCAGCCGGCCAGCCCGGCCAGATCCGCCAGTGCCGAGCACAGCGCGGCACGGACCGCCGAGGAGCAGTCGGCGTCGAGCAACCGGAGCGCCCAGTTCAGCTGCGCGGCCACCGCGTCCCGGCACCAGCCGCCACCGTAGCGGTAGTCCAGCGCGCGGAACGTTCTCGTCTCGGCCTCCACCTTCCTGACTTCGGCGCAGCCGATCCGGCCGCGGCCCACCACGGGCCAATGGGAGTCGGTGCAGTAGGAAAATGCTTGCTCTACGGTCATTTCGGGCCTCCGTGATCGGGTACCACCGAGGGGTGGGCCACCGGGGGCCGGAGTGACGAGCGGGTTCATTTCGTGCGGAGCGCGGGAATGCCGGGACTGGCCGAGCGGCAACCGGGCTCCCCGGTATTTTTTCACGCCCGGCGGCCGGAGGCATTGCCGACGCCGATTGCGTTTCCGCATCGATCAGCCCTTCTCGCCGCTGCGCGTCCGATATTCGGGCATCCAGAATTCGATCGTCACGCCCGCGCCGGGCGCGCTGTCCACCGTCAGCCAGCCCTGCGCCGCCTCGGCCCGCTCCCGCATCGCCGAAAGACCGACGTGTTCCCAGCGCCCGGCGCCGACCGCCGCGGCGTCCATGCCGACCCCGTCGTCGGACACCCGGACCAGCAGCCCGCCGTCCCGTTCGGCGAGCACGACGTCGACCCGGCTCGCCGACGCGTGCTTACGCACGTTCACCATCGCCTCCTGGACGATCCGGAACACGTTCACGACGACCTCCGGGGTGAGCGAGGAGACGTCGATGTCCTGCCGCAGCGTGCATTCGAGCCCCCAGCCCTCGACCACGTCGTCGAGGTAGGCGCGCAACGCGGACACCAGATCGTCGCTGTCCTGGACCGGCGGCCGCAGATGGGCGACCAGCGCGCGCAGCCTGGCGATGGTCTCCTGAATGGACTCGTCCAGCCCGGCCAGCGCCGTGCGCACCTCTTCGGACTGGCGCGCGGCCAGCATCTGCAGCCGCATGCTCACCGCGATCATCGACTGGATCGAATCGTCGTGGACGTCCCACGCGATCCGCCGCCGCTCGGTTTCCTGTGCCCGCACCAGATGGGTGAACACCTGCTGCCTGCCCACCCGGTCCAGCGACGGCGTCAGATCACGGACCACCTTGCCGAATCCGACGATCTCGCCCCGTTCGTCACGCACGGCGGTGAGCACGGAATTGGCCCAGAACCGCGTCCCGTCCTTGCGAAGCCGCCAGCCTTCCTCTTCGAACCGGCCCTGGTCGGCCGCGGCCGCCAGCTCCGCCTCCGGCTTCCCGTCGGCGACCTCCTCCGGCGGGTAGAACACCGAGAAATGCTGCCCGATGATCTCGTCCGCCCGGTATCCCTTGATCCGTTCGGCGCCGGCGTTCCAGGTGACGACGAAACCACGCACGTCGGTGGTGAAGATCGCGTAGTCGACGACGTTGGCGATGAACAGTTCGAAGAGGGCCTGGCTCGGCGGCGCCGCGCCAGGCCTTCCCGATGACGTGGTCATAGTGCAGCTTCCCACGCGTTCCGGCGTGCTTTCCCCGTTCTCACCCGAGCAGACGAATGATCGCCGGGGAATCAGCTCACTCAATGAGTCCGGTCCGCCGGGCGACCGCGACGGCTTCCAGTTTCGAATGCGTCCCGGTCTTGGTGAGAATGCGCTGCACGTGATTGCGCACGGTATTCCGCGCGAGCGCGAGTTCTTCGGCGATCTGTTCGGTGCCCAGCCCTTCGGCCACCCGGATCAGCACCTGCCGTTCCCGGATGGTCAGCGCGGGCGCCAGCAGTTCGGGTTTCCCGGCGAGTTCGGCGAGTGCGCCGGCGAGCAGTTCGGGCTGGATGACGATCTCGCCGCCCGCGACCGTGCGAATGCTTTCGACGAGTTGCCCGAGCAACCCGGATTTCAGCAACAGCCCGGCCCCGCGCGCTTCGAGGATCCTGGCCGCCATGGCACTGTTCGCGTCGCCGGTGAAGATCAGCACCCTGGTGGACGGCGATTCCGCGCGCCGCCCCCGGAACGCGGGGGTTTCGGCGGCGGCGGGCCGCCGGGCGGGCCACCGTAAGAAGTCCCGCCCCTGGC
>NZ_JBHYIK010000053.1:0-13874 GCF_042739735.1 Amycolatopsis sp. NPDC059027
TCCTCTTATCCTGATTATCCTTCCGGGTCGTGGGGGGCCCCCCTTGGGGGGTTTTGGGCCCACCACGGGCCCCCCCCACGGACAATCCTGACCTGCGGAAAGAGAGCAAGGGACCTTTGCTATCGTCCGTGAGCGTGCCAACTATTAGTGTGCTAAGCAACGGTAGTAAAGGTCCCTTGCTTCCCCCCTCGCCCCAAAGCGCCCGCATGGAGCCGCGTGTTCAGGCGTCGCGGCGCTTGAACACCACCCCGCCGACCACCAGTGCCGCCGCGGCCCAGCCCGCGCAGATCACCGTCCCGACCCAGGACGCGTAGGGCGCGACCCCGTCGAACACCGGGTTCCGCGCCCCGGTTTCGATCATCCCGTTGAGACCGGCGATGCCCGGGAAGTAGTTCGGCACGTCGGGACCCGCGAAGCCCGCCAGCACCAGCGGCAGCATCAGCAGCAGCACGAACACCGTCACCATCGCGCCCGCCGCGCTCCGCAACGCCGTCCCGATGCCGAGGCACAGCAGTCCGAGCAGGGCGAAGTACGCGCCCATGCCCAGTACCGTCGTCGCGCCCGCGCCGAGTGAGGTCGGCAGCCCGTGTGGCCCCATCACCACCGAGGCCAGCGCCATCGCCGCGAGGGCCAGCACCACGCCGTAGCCGAACAACACCGGCGCCAGCACCGCGGACTTCGCGGCGAGCACTCGTGAGCGCACCGGGACCCATTGCAGCGTCGAGCGGATGCCGCCGCTCGCGTATTCGCTGGTGATGAACAGCGTCGCCAGTGCCACCACGGCGAACTGCGCCAGGTAGAACGCGCCGGTGGCCGCGACGCCGTGGGCCCCGGTCGGGCGGTCGTCGGATATCCGCTGCGTGACACCGAGGATCACCGAGAAGCCGAGGATCAGCACGACCCCGCTCGACAGGCACCACCAGGTCGCGCGCACCGACCAGAGTTTCGTCCATTCCGAGGCCACCGCGCCGGAAAAGCCGCCGCCGGCGTGCACCTGCGTCGTCGTCATCGTGCCCCCTTCAAGAAGCCGCCGAAGAAGTTCGTCAGGTAGTCCCGGTAGAAGTCGAGACCTGCCGACGAGTCGATCGAGCCGTACTGGTTCCGCAGCTGTTCCGGCGGCAGGCTGCCCCGCAGGCCGAGCTGGTCGACGAGGATGCCCTCGTCGGTCCCCGTCGAGTGGCCGCTGTCCTCCAGCAGCAGCCGCTGTTTCCAGCCGGTCAGCCGCGGCCAGTTCTCGGTCCAGCTCGCGCCGTAGGCACGGCTGCCCAGCGGACTCTCCAGCACCGCGAACGGTCGGTCGATCGACACGGGGGCGAACAACGGGCCGTCAAGGTCCACGCCCGCGCGGATCCGCCGGTCGGCCGTCATCGCCGCCGCGGTCGCGGAACCACCCGCCGAGTGCCCTGCCATCCCGATCCTCGCCGGGTCGATCGGCCAGCGCCGGTCACGCAAGAGCGTGTCAAGCACGAAGGAAACGTCCGGCACCCGACCGGCGATCGCACGCGGCCACGGATCCCCGGACTGTCCACAAGGGATACACGAGAGCAGTCGTCCGCCGGGGAACTCGACGCCCCAGCCTTCGTAGGCGTGGTCGATGCCCGCGACGACGTACCCCTTCGACGCGAGCCGCTCCGCCAGCGCCGTCAGTGTCGACCGGCTGTTGCCCGCACCCGGCGAGAGCAGCACCAGCGGACGTCCCGGAGACGGCAGCACCGGCGCGTTTTCCCGCGCGTGGACGCGGACCCGCGAAAACGTGTCCGGCGGCAGGTCGAGCTTCCGCCCAGCGACCGACTCGGCGGACTCGGCGGGCGTCATCCAGGTCGACGGCTTCCCGGCCGGCACCGCCGGGTACCACATCGACACCATCAGCTCGCGGCGTTGCGCGGGCCGCCACGGGTCGGCCCGTCCGGTGTCTACGAGATGTAACACCTGCCGCCCGATCGGGTAGGGCCCACCAGGATCGGGCAAGGACAGCGCCGGAACCGCGGAAGCGCTCGCGGACACCCCCAGAAAGCCCGCCAGCACAACGGAAACCAGCACGAGCAGCCGTCGCGCGATCACGCCGCCACCCCCGTCCCGTACTCGACCGACGACGCGGTCAGTTCCATGTACGCCTGTTCCAGCGACGCCGTCCGCTCGGCCAGCCCATGCAGCCGGACGCCCAGCTCATGCGCGAGATCGCCGACCGTCCCCACGGTCACCTCGTGGGCGATCAGTTCCGCCGCGCTGGTCACCTGGGTCGTCACGCCTTCCGCGCGCAGCCGCTCGTCCAGCTTCCGCAACTCGGCGGGCACCGGCATGCGCACCGCGACCGTGCTCCGCGAGTTCGCCGCGATGAACTCGTCGATCGTCGCGTCCGCGAGAAGCTTTCCCTTACCTATGACCACGAGCCGGTCGGCGGTCAGCTGCATTTCGCTCATCAGGTGGCTCGACACGAACACCGTCCGGCCCTCCTCGGCGAGCGAGCGCATCAGCTGCCGAACCCAGCGCACGCCGTCCGGGTCGAGGCCGTTGACCGGTTCGTCGAACATCAGCACGCCGGGATCACCCAGCAACGCGCCGGCGATCCCGAGCCGCTGCCCCATCCCGAGCGAGAACTGCCCGGCGCGCTTGCCCGCGACGTCCGTGAGCCCGACCGTCGCCAGCACCTCCTCGACGCGCCGTGCCGGAATGCCGTTGCTGCGCGCCATCGCCAGCAGATGCTTTCCCGCGCTGCGTCCCGGATGGAGCGCCTTCGCCTCCAGCAGCGCGCCGACCTCGCGCAGCGGATGCCGCAGCTCGGCGTAGCGCTTGCCGTCGATGAGCACCTCGCCCGCGTGGGGCGCGTCGAGCCCGAGCGTCATCCGCATCGTGGTCGACTTCCCGGCGCCGTTCGGCCCGAGGAAGCCGGTCACCCGGCCCGGCGGGACGGAGAACGTCAGATCGTCGACGACCGTCTTCTCCCCGTAGCGCTTCGTCAGTCCGCGAAGCGTGATCATGAGACCTCCCGGTTTCTTTGCCTGCCACGGAAGTCTGCGAGAACGCGGTACACCGGGACATCGGCCGACGGTCGGTGCCGACCCCCGACTTTCGGCAGGGGCAGGCGGCGGGCACCCGTAGGGGAAGGCACAATCGGCCCATGATCACCGGTGCCCGGCGGGTGAGCCCGCTCGACGTCGTCATGCTCGTCCTGGCGGTGTTCTCCGTCGGCCTGCTCGCCTATGTCACGTTCTTTCCGCATTCCGAGGCGAAAGCGCACGTGATCTTCGTCGTGGACACGTCGGTCTGCGGCGTCTTCGCGCTGGAATTCCTGTGGCGGTGGCGCAAGAACGGCTGGGAGAAGGGCTTCCCGCTGCGCAACTGGTACGAGATCCTCGGCATGATCCCGATCGCGCATCCGGCGCTGCGCGGATTCCGGCTGCTGCGCGTCGTGGTCGTGCTGGTCCGCCTCGCCCGCACCGCCGATCGCGCGTTCGGGGAACTGTTCACCCAGCGGCTGGTCGAGCGGCTGTCCCGGCCGATTGTGCTGGCGATCAAGAAACCCATCACGCTCGCCGTCATGGACGAAGTGGTCAAGGTCGTCGAGACCGGCAACTATCCGCAGAACCTGGCGCGGTCACTCGGCGACCACCGCGAAATGCTGCGCGAGATCATCGCGGAGAAACTCAAAAACGACCCGCAAGCCGGGCGGCTGTCCAGACTGCCCTTCCACGACGAGATCGTCGGGTCCGTTGTGGACACCGCGATGCGGGTCGTCCTCGAAGTTCTCGTCGACCCGCGGATCGACGACTTCTTCGCGCATGTCGTGCGGGAGAACCGGGAGCAGATCCGTCAAGCGGTCGAGCTGGGGCTGCACGAGGACCACGACAACGAGGAACTCGCGGCCCGGCTGCCGACCACGCCGCAGTACGAGCTGGGGGGAAACCACCGAGGGACGCCCTTGGTGCGTTGAGTGCGACGGGGGCGTCCCTCGGTGCGGCCAACGCACCAAGGGCGTCCCTCGGATCAGCGCCGCCGCGTCGTGTGCCGGGTGGGGGCCGCGGTCGTCGGGTCCTCAGGCCACGGATGCCTGGGGTAGCGGCCGCGCAGGTCCGCGCGCACCGCGGCGTACCCGGTGCGCCAGAACGACGCCAGATCGGCGGTGACGGCGGCCGGGCGCCCGGCGGGGGAGAGCAGGTGCAGCAGCACCGGAACCCGCCCGTCCGCGACCTTCGGCGTCTCCGTCCAGCCGAACGTTTCCTGCAGTTTCACCGCCAGCACCGGCTGATCACCGTCGTAGCCGACCCGGATGTGCGAGCCCGACGGCACTTCGAGCCGGTCCGGCGCCAGCTCGTCCAGCCGGGACGCCTCCGGCCACGGCAGGATCCCGCGCAGCGCCGCCCCCGCGTCGATCGTCGCGAGATCGGCACGCCGCCGCGCCCGTGAAAGGTCCAGCCACGAATCCACAGTGGACAACAGGGCGGCGTCGTCCACCTCGGGCCACGGTGCGCCGATGGCCCGGTTCAGGAACGCCATCCGCTCGCGCAGCCGGGTTCCGTCCGACGTCCACCGCAGCAGCCCGAGGCCTTCCTCGCGAAGCCCGGTCAGTAACGCCTCACGCACCGCAGAGGGGTCCGGTTTGGACAGTGCGCGCTCGGCAAGCGTGATGGCGCCGAGCCGTCGGACGCGACGTGCCACGACGTCGCCGGCGGACCAGACGACTTCGTCCACTTCGGACACGAGGTTCGGTGCTGCGCGCGTGGCCAGCGGCAGATCCGCCGCGGCCGCCAGCCGGATCGTGCCGTGCGCGCGGCCGGGATCCCTGGTCGCCTCGGCCACCGCCAACCATTCGACGTCGCCAAGGCCGCTGCCGCGCGGGAGCTCCGCCGCGGTCCCGCCCGCCATCAGATACACCGGCGCCGTTCCGGCACGCCGCCGTGCCAGCCGTTCGGGATGCGCCAGCGCCACCACCAACGCCGGGTCGGGGCGACGCCCGGCGCCGTCGTCGCGCACCAGACCGGAAAGCCTTCGTACCTCGGCCTTCCAGCGCCGCGCTGCCTCATCGCCACCGCCACGCAGACGTCGCAGTTCCGCCTCGACATCGGTAAGTGAACCGCCGACGTCGAGCAATGCGACGACCTCCGCCGCGTTCCGCGCCCCGACCTCGGCAGCTCCGTCGAGCAACGCGCGGGCCAGCCGGGGATGCAGGCCCAGTTCGGCCATCCGGCGTCCGCGCGGGGTGACCGTGCCGTCCGCGTCCGTCGCGCCGAGGGCGATCAGCAGAGCGCGGCCCGCCGCCAGCGCACCCTCGCCGGGTTCGTCCCACCAGGCCAGCCCGCCTCCGTCCGGAGTGGACCAGCAGGCCAGTTCGAGCGCGAACCGCGCGAGGTCGGCGGTGCGGATTTCCGGTTCGGGATACGCCGGGAGTGTCGCCTGCTCGTGTTCGGCCCAGCATCGATAGGCGCGTCCGGCGGCCTCGCGCCCGGCACGCCCGGACCGTTGTTCGGCGACTGCCGCCGAAACCCGGACCGTGGCGAGCCCGGGCAGGCCGCGCCGGTGATCCACCCGCGGCACCCGTGCCAGCCCCGAGTCCACGACCGCCCGCACACCCGGCACGGTCAGGCTCGATTCGGCGACCGCCGTCGCGAGCACGACACGACGTCGTTCACGAGGCCGCAACGCGTCGTCCTGGTGCGCAGCGGAAAGCCGTCCGTGCAACGGTAGTACGTCCACTCCGGACAGTCCGCCGAGCAAAGCCGAGGTGCGTGCGATCTCCCCGGCGCCAGGGAGGAATGCCAAGACGTCACCGTCTCCTTCGGACAGTGCTGTGTGGACGATCCTGGCGACCGTCGCTTCCGGACGTTCACCACGCGTCGGCGGCCGGTAGGACATCGTGACCGGGTACGTCCGTGCTTCGGCAGTGAGCACCGGCGCGTCGCCCAGCAACGCCGCGAGTCGCCCGGCCGCGACCGTCGCCGACGTCGCGAGCAGCCGCAGGTCCTCCCGCAGGCCCGCGCGGACGTCCAGCAGCAGCGCGAGCAGCAGGTCCGCGTCCAGATGACGTTCGTGGCATTCGTCGAGCAGGATTGTGGCCACCCCCGGCAGTTCGGGATCGGCCTGCACCCGCCGCACCAGCAGCCCGGACGTCACCACCTCGATCCGCGTCCGCGCCGACACCTTCCGGTCCCCGCGTACCGAATACCCGACGGTTTCGCCGACCCGCTCGCCCAGGATCGACGCCATCCGCGCGGCGGCGGCCCTGGCGGCCAGCCGACGCGGCTCGGCGACGATCACGCGCCCGTCATCGGACGCCAGCGCGAGCGGGACCAGGGTGGTCTTCCCGGTGCCGGGCGGCGCGACGAGGACGGCGGTGCCGTGCTCGGCCAGCGCGGCGGTGACCGCGGGCAGCACGGGGCGGACCGGCAGATCCGGCAGTTCGGCGCGGATCACTGCTCGGTGACCTCGGGCGGGGCGGGGATCGGGTAGCCGGACGGCCCGATGTTGGTGCTCAGCGACCGGCGCCATTCCCCACCGGAGATCATCTTCTGGATCGCCTTGCCGACCGCTGCCTTGCCGTCGGTGTCGTTCTTGCGCAGCCCGACGCCGTATCTCTCGGTCGAGAACGGTTTGCCGACGAGACGCAGCAGTTCGGGATCCTGTCCGACATATCCCGCGAGGATCACCGCGTCGGTCGTGATGGCGTCGATCTGCCCGGCGAGCAGCGCCGTCACGCAGTCCGGGTAACGCGGGTACTCGACGAGCTTCACGGCCTGGGCGTACCGGTCGCGGACCTGCTGGGCCGGGGTGGACCCGGCGACCGAGCACAGCTTGCGCCCGTTGAGGGTCTCCGGGCCGGTGATGTCGGGGGAAGTACGCCGCACGAGCAGATCCTGCCCGGTCACGAAATACGGCCCGGCGAAGGCCACCTGCTGCTTGCGTTTGTCGGTGATCGAATAGGTCGCCACGACGAGATCGACGACGCCGTTGGCGAGATCACTCTCCCGGGTGGCCGAGGTGGTCTCGTGCCAGGTGATGTTCTGCGGCTCGACGCCCAGCTCACCGGCCACGAACCGGGCGACGTCGACGTCGAAGCCGACGAAACGTCCGTCGATCGTGCGCAGCGAGAGCCCCGGCGCGTCGAACCGGATCCCGATGGTGAGGTGATTCCCGGCACTGGCCTTGGCCACCACCGAATCGCCGGGCGCCACCTGCTTGGAACCGCAGCTCACGCAGGTCAGCAGTAGAAACGCGAGGGCGAGGAATGCGCGTAGCCGCATCCGTCCACTCCGTTCGCCGGCTTCGAGGACTCACCTTGTTCTCAGGTCAAGCGGCTAGCCTATGCGCGTGTTGCGACCGTCCCAAGCCGTGCTCGACACCGTCGGCACGCTCGCCCGCCTCGGGCTGGCGGCCGTGTGGCTGGTTTCGGGTGCGCTGAAGATCAGCGAACCGGGCCAGACCTACATCGCGGTTCAGGCCTACGACGTGCTGCCGCACGGGCTGGTCGGGCCGGTCGCGACGATGCTCCCGCTGCTGGAACTGCTGCTCGGGCTGTTCCTGCTGGCCGGGTTGTGGACGCGGCTGGTGGCGGGCGTGTCGCTGCTGCTGTTCCTGGTGCTGATCGCCGCGATCGCCCAGTCGTGGGCACGCGGGCTGAGCATCGACTGCGGCTGCTTCGGCGGCGGCGGGCAGGTGGCGCCGGGGCAGACGCAGTACCCGCAGGAGATCCTGCGCGACACGGGCTTCCTGCTGCTCGCGGTCTGGCTGCTGGCCCGGCCGTCGACGTGGTTCTCGGTGGATCGCTGGCTCGGCCGCGGTCGCGGGAACTCGGCCGCACCGGAGCACGACTACTCCGAGGTACCAGAAGGAAATTGAGGTAGGAACAACAGTGGGTGGAGCTGAGCGCGGCGCTCGGAAACGTCGTCAGCAGGAACAGGCCGCGCGCGCGGTCGCACAGGCGCGGGGTGCTTCCGGTGACCGGCGGAAGGTCATCGTCACGGTCGTCGCGATAGTCGTGGTCGCCGTCGCCGTGATCGGCGGGGTGATCTGGATCAACGCGTCGAAGAACACGACCGAGAAGCAGGCGATCAACCCCGGCACGTCCAGCGCCCCGGCCACGCCGCCGGTGGCGGGGGTCGTCGAGAAGCGCGACGGCGTCGTGGTGCAGACCGGGAAGCCGGACGCGAAGGCGTCGATCGACGTCTACGCCGACTTCCTCTGCCCGATCTGCGGCGAGTTCCAGAAGGCCTACGGCCAGCAGCTCGAGCAGGCCGTCAACTCCGGCCAGCTGCTCGTCCGCTATCACATGGTGCCGCTGCTCAACAAGAACTCGGACCCGCCTGGCTACTCGCTCGACTCCGCGAACGCCTCGCTCGCCGCGGCCGACGCCGGCAAGTTCACCGCCTATCATGACGCGCTGTTCAAGAACCAGCCGGAAGAGGGCGGCCGCGGTTACGACAAGGGCCAGCTGATCAAGCTGGGCCAGGACCTCGGGATCACCGATCCGAAGTTCGCCGAGGCGATCAACTCCGGCGCCTACAACCAGCAGCTCAACGACGCCTTCCAGCAGACGCTGAAGGACCCGAACCTGGAACAGACCTTCCCCGGCGGCAAGAAGGGCTTCGGCACGCCGACGGTTCTCGTGGGCGGCAAGATCGTCAACTGGCAGCAGCAGGGCTGGCTCCAGCAGGCGCTCGCCGGCTGAGCCGATCCCGGCATTTCGCCCACCCGGGCACGGTCGGTGGTCTACTCTGGACCCGCAGTGGCGAGGGGAACCAGGGCAGGGCCGTACGCGTCGCACCCCTGGACGGACCACAGGAGGGGTGGAGTGGACGGCACGCACAAGGGTTTCCACGTCGAGGAGGGTGCGTACGAACGGTACGCACGCCAGGTCGACCCGCTGGGTGACGACGTCAAGGGCGCGGCCGAAAAGCACGTCGGCCCGCACGTGACCCTCGGCGGCCACGGCTTCTCCGAGATGGGCGGCGAATCCGGGTTCTCCGGCGCCTACAGCGGCCGCATGCGTGCGTTGCAGGAGCGGATGAAGAGCATCGGCGGCAACTGGCAGCAGGTCGGCGACGCCTCGCGCCGGACGCAGGCGAACTACGCGGCGGTCGAGGACGAGCACGGCCAGACGATGCACCGGCTGGGCAAGGACCTCTCGTGACCGGGCACGTCGACCAGGTCGTCCAGCACGGCCTGCACACCACGAACCAGTTCGCGCAGAAGCTGCGGCACGACCCGGCGGCGATCAACGGCGCCCGTGACGGCCATGTCGCGCTGCAGACGTCGATGTCGAAGGCGCAGGACCACGCCGGGGCGCAGCGGGTCAACCTCGTCAACGCCAGCTCGGGCAACACCACCGACCGTGCCACCGCGACCTCGCAGAGCCTCGAGAAAGAGGTCCAGTCCGTGCTCGACGAGAGTGCGGAGATCGAGAAGGCCGTCGCAGAGGCGGCCGAGGCACTGCACGTCGGCGAGATCAAGAACGACCAGGTCCGCGACCAGATCATCAAGGAGATCTCGGCCTCGATGAAGGCGCTCGCGGCGGTGAACACCATCCAGCCGCCGGAAAGCCGCGCGGCCGCCTCGCGGGACATCCTCACCAAGCTCCAGGCGAAGATCGGCGAGCTGACCGGCCAGGCCGCCACGTTCAGCGAGCAGACCATCAACCAGCTCACCGACATCGGCACCAAGCTCGGCGGTGGCGAGTCGACGTCGGCGAGCAGCGCCTCGACCACGCACGTCGGCTCGCAGTTCAACAACAACTCCGGCTACTCCGGTGGGGGCGGCGACGGAGGCGGCAGCGGCGGTGGGGGAGGTGGCGGCGGCGGAGGCGGCGGTGCGCACAAGCCGCGCCTGCCGGTCGCGATCCCGCCGCAGCCCGGCACCGGCGTCGACGTCAACCTGCCCGGCGGCAAGACCGTCAAGGCCCCGAACGAGACCGCGGCGAAGGCCGTGCGCGCCGCGTTGTCGCAGCTCGGCGTCCCGTACGTATGGGGCGGCACCGCGCGCGGGCAGGGGCTCGACTGCAGCGGGCTGACCATGACGTCGTACAAGGAAGCGGGCCTCCAACTGCCGCGCACCGCGGCCCAGCAGACTGTCGGCGCCGAGGTCCCGTCGATGGACCAGCTGCTGCCCGGTGACCTCGTCGTGTGGTCCGGGCACGTGGCGATGGTGATCGGCGACGGCCAGATGGTCGAGGCGGGCGACCCGGTGCAGGTCAGCAAGATCCGCACCACCAACGCGGGGCAGTCCTTCATCGGCTTCTACCGGCCGACTGGCTAATCTGGGCAACGTGGCTGAATTCGACATCGACCTCGCGTCCGCGCGGGTCGCCGAGCAGGTGGAACGCACGGCCCGCGAGGCCGGCGAACGCTTCGCCAGGAGCGGGCCGGTCGTCGGCCGCGCCGAGTCCGGTGACGGCGCGGTCAAGGTCGAGGTCGCGCCGGGCGGGCTGCTCACCGGGATCGAGCTGAGCCGTTCGGCGCTGCGCTACGGCTCGGCCGCGCTGGCCGAGCAGATCTTCGAACTCGCGCAGCGTGCGACCCGCCGCGCCGGAGACCGGATGTACCACCAGCTGGCGCCGGTCCTCGGTCCCGACGACGAGAACCTGAAGTCGCTGGGCTTCGAGCCGATCCCGGAGGACGACGTCGACGCCGAACCGCCCGCCGGGTACTACGGGAGATGAGCACGGTGGACCAAGTCCCGGTCACCTCGACCACCAGACAGCTGATCGACCAGGCCCGCGCCCGGCAGGACGCGCTCGCGCAGGTCGAATCCCTGATGGCACAGGCACGCGGCACCGCGCACGACGTCGACGGAACGATCGAGGTCACCGTCGACGCGCGCGGCAAGCTGCAGCGGCTGTGGCTCGCCCCGGACGCGGTGAACTGGGGCCACGACCGGCTCGGTTCGCTGATCGTCGAGGTGTCCCAGGCCGCGATGCGCGAGGCCACGCAGGACAGCTACAACAAGGTCGCGCTGCTGCTCGGCGAGGACATGACGTACATGATCGAGCAGATGTCCGGCATGCCCGCGCCCGCGCGGGCCGAGGACGACGATCCGGGCATGACCGTCGAAGAATTTCAGCGGCAACGCGCACAGCGGCTCGGCGAAGCCCCGCCCGCGACGCATACGTCCACTGTGGACACTGCGAGCGCCGCGCACGAAGACGATGACGCGTACTGGGAATCCTTCGACCCGGCCTCGCTCCGCTCCGACCGCTAGTTCGGCGCGGCCAGTTTTTCGCACAACGCCGGCGGAAACTCCGGCTCCACCGCTTTGACCTCGGCGCAGCCGCCGTCTTTCGCGCCCGCGAAGCTCTTCCAGCCGTTGCCCGCCCAGTGGTAGAAGACCCGGTTGGCGCGGCGCGTGTTCTGGCACGCCGGCGCGCCTTCCGCGGGCGGGCAGTCACCGACGTGCCGGTCGAGGTCGAGGACGAGCCAGTTCTGGTCGCAGCCGCGGAGATCGCGGGCCCCGTGCAGGCGGTTGACCGGGACGTCGGCGCTGAACACCGTCTGGTTGATCCACGGCTCGGCGCAGTGGTCAGCGGGTGGGACGCAACCCAGGTATTCGTCACAGTGGCCGTACTCGGCGCCCTTCCGGTGCCAGGCCTGGCCGCTGTTGAGCGAGATCGCGCGGTCCCCGATCGGCGATCGCGCGGTGAGCGGGACGTCGATTTGTTCCTTGCGCGGGCAGGCTTCGCGGGCCAGCGTCGCACGCGTGCTGTACACGATGTTGGCGTAGACCGTGTCGTTTTCTTCGGTGACCTTGTCGACATGCGGTGAGCGCGCGCAGTCCGGCTCCCCGGCGGGCACGGTGGCCCGCGCGACCACCACGTTCGGCTCCGGGCCGGGACGCACGGCCGTGACCTCGGCCTGAAGGTCCCTCCACACCGTTTCCGCCGCGCCCGCCGGGGCTTCGCCGGTGTCGGACGCCGGTGCACGCGTGGCGGCGAAGACAATGCCGCCCACCAGCAGCACGCCGAGCACGACCAGCATCGGTGGCGCGAATCTAGGCCATTTGCTCATTCTCGTTCCCCCTCGTCACACCGAGTCGCCGATTCTCCGCTCGATCGGCTGGACTTCCCACGCGCCGGTTTTCCGGCGGTCCGCACGTGGAGATCATGGACGCTCCGGTCCCCGATGGAAAGGTGAAAATTCCGCCATGGCACCGACGAGAACCGTACTGAGTGCCGCTCTCGCGCTCCTGATCGCGGCCACGGCTGCGGCTCCCGCGCAGGCCGCCGAACCGCGCGACGAGGTTGTGGGCTCCGCGGTGTTGCCGAGCGGCGACGACTACCCGTACCGCGACCAGCCCGACGTCGTGGACCGATGGGCCTTCTATTCCGGGCAGGACACGTCGTTCGTGGCCTGGCGGATGGAACAGCTGACCGGGTACTTCCACAATTCCATGTCCCGCAACGGAATCGCCGGGCACTGGGGCAACGCCCCGGAGTGGGCGGCCAACGGGCGCAGGCTCGGCTACGACGTCGACCGGGTGCCGAAGGCCGGTGCGATCGCGCAGTGGGATCCCGGGAAGCTCGCTCCGCCAGGACATGTCGCCTACATCGCCGCGGTGACGGGTGACCAGGTGACCGTGGAGGAGTACAACTGGTCGACGCCGCTGCGGTACAGCACACGGGTCGTGCCGTCGAGCCAGCTCAGCTGGGTGATCCACTTCGCGCCGGGAACTTAGCCGCGACGTCCACAAAGGACTTGACCCGTGCGGTTTCCCCGGCGCGGCGCCACAGTACGCCCCAGCCGACGTCGGGGGACCCGCGGAACGGGACGAACGCGATCCGCGGGTGACTGAAATACGTCGTCGCGTGCGCCGCGAGCGGACAGATCCCACCGCCGTTCGCGATGACGGCGAGCAGTTCCTGGAAGGTCTCCAGCGGCTCCCCGCGTTCGATGGGCTTGCCGCCCGGGGTGTGCCACGGCTCCGGCGGGTCGATCCAGTACGGCGCGGGTGGATTCGCCGCGCGGAGCACGCGATCCTGGGCAAGATCTTCGAGAGTGACGTGCTCGCGTCGCGCGAACGGATGCCGGGCCGGAACGGCGAGCACCATCGGCTCGGTGTACACGACCGGCCCGGCGACGAGATCCGTTTCGTTCACCGGGAACAGCGTGATCAGCGCGTCGATGTCACCCGCGCGGAGCATGCCGAACGGGTCGGCGAAGTCGACCTCACGGATCTGCACCTCGCAGTCCGGATGTCGTTCGCGGAAGGCGTCGAGCAGATCCGCGACGAGATCGGCGACGCCGGGCGCCTCGAAGCCGAGGCGCAGCACCCCGCCGATCCCGCGCCCGGCGGCCACCGCGCGGGCGATCCCGTCGTGAATGCCCTGGTACGCGGGCGCGAGATCGGCACGCAACCGCCGCCCGATCGGAGTCAGCTCGACCCGGCGGCTCGTGCGCGCGAACAGCGGCGCGCCGATGCGGCGTTCGAGCTGCTTGACGCTCTGGCTGACTCTGGCCTGCGAGACGTGCAGACGCTCGGCGGTGCGCCCGAAGTGCAGTTCCTCGGCGAGCGTCAGGAAGATCTCGATGTCCCGCAGTTCCATAACCTCCATGTTATCGATCGGCCCGGTTTCGCGCGTTGTTCGGGCCTCGCTCCGGCGAGAAGGTGGAGAGGTCGAAGAGACCTTCTGAACAGGGAGAACACAAGATGCGCGCACGGATGACGAACCTGCCGAAGCTGGTCGCCGGTGGCTACAAGGCGATGGTGGCGCTGGAGATGTACCTCGCCGGGACGAACCTGCCGAAGAGCACGTTGGAGCTGGTGAAGCTGCGGGCGAGTCAGATCAACGGCTGCGGCTTCTGTGTCGACATGCACGCCCGCGACGCGAAGAAGGCCGGGGAGACCGACGAACGGCTGTGGTCGGTCGCCGCGTGGCGCGAGGCGCCGTACTACAC
>NZ_JBHYIK010000053.1:13971-68171 GCF_042739735.1 Amycolatopsis sp. NPDC059027
TTCTGTGTCGACATGCACGCCCGCGACGCGAAGAAGGCCGGGGAGACCGACGAACGGCTGTGGTCGGTCGCCGCGTGGCGCGAGGCGCCGTACTACACCGACGAGGAGCGCGCGGCGCTCGCGCTGACCGAGGCCGCGACACGCCTGGCCGACCGGTCGGACCCGGTGCCCGACGACGTCTGGGACGACGCCGCCGACCACTTCGACGAGGAATCCCTCGCGGCGCTGGTGGTCGCGATCGCGGCGATCAACGCGTGGAACCGGATCAACGTGACGACGCGGCAGCTCGCCGGTGGCGCGTCCTGAGCGTGGGCGTGCGACCCTGAGGGCATGGCGAACCGACTCGCGACCGCGACCAGCCCGTACCTCCTTCAGCACGCCGAGAATCCGGTGGAGTGGTGGCCGTGGAGCGAGGAGGCGCTGGCGGAGGCGCGGCGCCGGAACGTGCCGATCCTGCTGTCGGTGGGGTACGCGGCCTGCCACTGGTGTCACGTCATGGCCCACGAATCCTTCGAAGACGAGAAGACCGCGACGTTGATGAACGCGCACTTCGTCAACATCAAGGTGGACCGCGAAGAGCGTCCCGACATCGACGCCGTGTACATGGCGGCGACACAGGCGATGACCGGCCAGGGCGGCTGGCCGATGACGTGTTTCCTGACCCCGGAAGGAAAACCGTTCCACTGCGGCACCTACTATCCGCCGACGCCGCGGCACGGGATGCCGTCGTTCAGTCAGCTCCTGGTCGCGGTCGCCGAGGCGTGGCAGGACCGGCCCGACGAGCTGCGTTCCGGGGCGCAGCAGATCGTGGGGGCGCTGGCCGAGCGGAGCGGCCCGCTAAATGAGTCCGAAGTGGACTCTCCGGTGCTGGCCGCCGCCGTCGAGAAGTTGCGGGAGGAAGCCGATCCGGTGAACGGCGGCTTCGGTGGGGCGCCGAAGTTCCCGCCGTCCATGGTGCTGGAGTTCCTGCTCCGGCACCATGAGCGAACGGGCTCGGACATCGCACTGTCGCTTGTGGACTCCGCGGCCGAGGCGATGGCACGTGGCGGCATGTGCGACCAGCTCGCCGGTGGCTTCGCACGGTACTCGGTCGACGCCGCGTGGGTGGTGCCGCATTTCGAGAAGATGTTGTACGACAACGCCTTGCTTCTGCGTTTCTACGCCCATCTGGCGCGGCGGACCGGCTCCGCGACGGCTTGGCGTGTCGCCGAGGGAACGGCGTCCTTCCTGGAGGGCTACCTTCTCACCGAGCAAGGCGGATTCGCCGCGTCCCTCGACGCCGACACCGAGGGTGTCGAGGGCCTGACTTATGTCTGGACACCCTCGCAGTTGCGTTCGGTGCTGGGTGACGATGAGGGCTCGTGGGCCGCGGAGTTGTTCGGTGTCACCGAATCCGGCACGTTCGAGGAAGGTGCTTCCACGCTGCGACTGCTGCAGGACCCGGAAGACGCGGACCGCTTCGAACGGGTGCGGCTGGCCTTGCTGGACGCGCGGGAAATCCGGCCGCAGCCGGGCCGGGACGGCAAGGTGATCGCCGCGTGGAACGGCCTGGCCGTCGCCGCGCTGGCCGAGGCCGGTGTCGCGCTGGGCCGTCCACAATGGATAGACCTGGCTCGTGGCGCCGCCGAATTGCTGCTGGACGTCCACGTCGTCGACGGCAGGCTGCGCCGGAGTTCGCGCGATGGCGTCGTCGGCGAGGCAGCCGGTGTGCTGGAGGACTACGCGTGCGTCGCGGACGGCCTGCTCGCGCTGCACCAAGCGACCGGTGAACCGCGTTGGCTGACCGAGGCCACTCGGTTGCTCGACCTCGCTTTGACGCACTTCGCCGTCGAGGACGCCCCCGGTGCCTACTACGACACCGCCGACGACGCGGAAACGTTGGTACAGCGTCCTTCCGACCCCGGGGACAACGCCACCCCGTCCGGCGCTTCGGCGCTCGCGGGCGCGTTGCTGACGGCGTCGGCGCTCACCGGCGTCGAGTCCTCGGCCCGGTATCGCGAGGCCGCCGAGCAGGCCCTGCGCCGGGTCGGCCTGCTGGCCGCGCGCGTGCCGCGGTTCGCCGGGCATTGGCTTTCCGTCGCCGAGGCGGCGCAATCGGGCCCGGTGCAGGTCGCCGTGGTGGGTTCGGCGCGTGATGAGCTGGTCACCGCGGCCGCGCGGGCGATCCACGGCGGCGGCATCGTGCTCGGCGGCGCCCCGGACGCTCCCGGCGTCCCGCTGCTGGCCGACCGCCCGCTGGTCGACGGCGTCGCGGCGGCCTACGTCTGCCGGGGCTACGTCTGCGACCGGCCGGTGACCACCGCCGAGGCCGTTGCCGCCCAGCTCTGAGCGTGCGCTGACAGCGAACACCCTGGTCAACGGTTGTATTCGGCGTATCGTCAGTAGTGATGTAATTATGTAATCGTCGCTGGAGGCGACCATGAACACGTGCTTCGGGGTGGTGGGACACATGGGACGAGGATGGAAGGGCCGCGGTGGCTGGCAGCAGACCGAGGTGCCCTCGGCGGACGACGCGGCCGCGTGGTTCGGCGGGCGGTTGCCGGACGGCTGGTTCACCGGGGACGCGGAGGTCACCGTCGACCGGGACGAGATCGTCGTCGTCGGTGAGCTGCCGTCACTGACCGGTGAGTATGCCGACGACGCGGCCCGCGCGGCCGCGGAAGAGGGCCGGATCAGCCGGTTCCGCGAGGAAACGCGGGACGAGCGCATCGAAATCGCGCGGCAGGCCGAACACCGCTATCAGCGCAAGGTCGCCTGGGGCGCCCGGATCGGCGGCACGAAGGTCCTGTTCACGACGTTGTCCGCGCCGGTGATGACCCGCCTGCGGCAACCGGAACGTCAGGTCCTCGACACGCTCGTCGACGCCGGCGTCGCGCGCTCGCGGTCGGAAGCGCTGGCGTGGGCGGTCCGCCTCGTCGGCCAGCACGCCGACACCTGGCTGGCCGAACTACGCGAGGCCATGACCAAAGTGGACGATCTGCGCGCCAAAGGCCCGGACCTGGGCTGACTCGCGTACCCAGAGGGTCGGCTCACGGGCCGACCCTCTGGGTACGTCAGCCGACCGCTCAGGTACGCGAGCCGACTGTGCGGGTGCAGGCGCGGCGGCGGCGCTCATGAGTCCTTGACACTTCTTCGGCACCCTGTCCGCCATGAAGTTCTTTCGCGCGGCGGTCGCCGCATTGATTCTGGCCTTGGTGACCGTCACGGCGCCGCAGGCGGCAGCCACGCAGGGCGTCGGCGTCGTCGAGTACAACCTCGGCGATCAGGCGTTCCGCGATCCCACCGTGTCCGTGCCGATGGAGCTGGCCGCCGTCGTGCACTACCCGCGCGACCTCGGCCGACGTCCGCATCCGCTGATCGTGCAGGAGCACGGCAGCTGGTGGAGCTGTGTGGACCCCGTCGCGAAGACACCGCAGGGCGACTGGCCGTGCCCAGCGGGGCAGCGACCGCTGCCGAGCTTCCGTGGCTACGACTATCTCGGCGAGAAGCTGGCCGAGCGGGGTTTCATCGTCGTCTCGATCAGCGCCAACGCCATCAACGCGCATCTCCTCGGCGAGGAGGGCTACTTTTCCCGGGCGCATCTGGTCAACAAGCACCTGGAGCTGTGGCGGGACCTGGCGCGCGGCGAGGGGCCGCTGGCGGGTGCCCTCGGACGGTTCCGCGGGCACGTCGACCTCACCCGCGTCGGCACGATGGGACATTCCCGCGGCGGCAAGGGCGTGATGTGGCAGGCCTCCGACAAGCACACGCCCGAGTGGCCCGCCGGCGTCCGGATCCGCGCGGTCGTCCCGCTCGCGCCGGTCTACTTCAACTACCCCGAGGAGAACAACAGTGACGTGCTGGTCACCCGGGTGCCGTTCAAGGTCATTGTCGCCAGCTGCGACGGCGCTGTCGGCGTCGTGGGCCTGCAATACGTCAAGGACGTCGAGGGAAAGAACTCCGATGCCAGCGCGGTGACGCTCACCGGGGCGAACCACAACTTCTTCAACACCGAATGGTCGCCCGGCAAGATCGGCGGGGAGGACGACGCGCCCGCGAGCTGCGTCGGCAAGCTGACACCGGCACAACAGCGCGGCGGCGCCGTCCGTGAGATCGTCTCGTTTTTCACGAGCCGCCTGCAGGTCTGACTCTGACCTGCGAGATCCGCAGTGGTGCGGCAGGCTGGCGGGTAAGGGAAACCAGCCTGCCGCACCCGGAGGAATCGTGGACGTCCCAGCAGTACCCGCCAAAGTGGATCCGGACGCGCTGACCGCCGTGCTCGACGGCCGATGGGCCGCGCTGCGGCGGGACGTCCGCGCGCAGATGACGGCCGCGTCCTTCCGCGAGACAGTGGGTTTGGACGTCGAGGCACACCGCGCGCAGGTGCTGGACCAGCTCCGGAAGCTCGCCACCACGGACCTGCCCGGCCTGGGTTTCGATCCCGCGTACGGTGGTGGGGGAGACGTCGGCGGTTCGGTGACGTCCTTCGAGATGCTCGGCTTCGGGGACCTGTCGCTGATGGTGAAGGCCGGGGTCCAATGGGGCCTGTTCGGCGGTGCCGTGCAACTGCTGGGGACGTCGCGGCACCACTCGCGGTACCTCCAGCGGATCAAGGATCTCGACCTGCTCGGCTGTTTCGCGATGACGGAACACGGGCACGGCTCGGACGTCCAGCATCTGCGGACGACGGCTGCTTACGATCCGTCTACTGGCGAATTCGTCGTGCACAGCCCGGATGCCGACGCGGCCAAGGAGTACATCGGCAACGCCGCCCGCGACGGCGAACTGGCCGTTGTGTTCGCCCAGCTGGTGACCGGCGGCGAATCCCGTGGCGTCCACGCCTTCCTGGTCCCGATCCGCGTCGACGGCGGCCCCGCGTCCGGTGTGTCCATTGAGGACTGTGGGGTCAAGGCGGGCCTGAACGGTGTCGACAATGGACGGTTGCGCTTCGACCACGTCCGTGTCCCGCGCGAGGCCCTGTTGAACCGCTTCGGCGACGTCGCCCCGGATGGGACGTACTCGAGTCCGATCGAGAGCGACGGACGACGTTTCTTCACCATGCTCGGCACGTTGATCCGCGGGCGTGTCAGCGTCGCGGGCAGTGCGGGCAACGCGACGAAACGCGCGCTGACCCTGGCCGTGCGCTACGGCGAAACGCGGCGCCAGTTCGCCAAACCGGACGGCGAAGAGGTCGCGATCCTGGACTACCTCGGCCACCAGCGGAAACTGCTCCCTGCCCTGGCGTCGACGTATGCCCTGCACTTCGCCCAGGAAGAACTGGTCTCGAAGCTGCACGACATCCCCGCCGACGCCCCCGACGAGGAACAACGCGAACTCGAATCCCGCGCCGCGGGCCTGAAAGCCGTCGCCACCTGGCACGCGACGTCCACCATCCAAGCCGCGCGCGAAGCCTGCGGCGGCGCCGGCTACCTCGCCGAAAACCTGCTGCCCGCCCTGAAAGCCGACACCGACGTCTTCACCACCTTCGAAGGCGACAACACGGTGCTACTGCAACTCGTCGCGAAGGGCCTGCTGACGAGCTACAAGGAATTCTTCTCCGACCTGAGCCCGCTGGCCACCGCCCGCTTCGTCGCCGAACAGGTGGTGGACGCGGTTCTGGAACGCACGGCCGCCTTGAAGTTCCTCGAACGCCTCACCGAATCCGCCGACTCCGAGGTCCTGTTCGACCGCGACTGGCAACTCCGCATGTTCGAAGACCGCGAAGAACACGTCCTGAGTGGCGTCGCCCAACGTCTACGCCGCGCTTCTTCCGACGATGCCTTCTCTGTGTTCAATTCCGCGCAGGATCATGTTTTGCGTGCTGGCCGCGTCCACGTCGACAACTTGGTCCTGCAAGCTTTCGTCTCGGCTCTTTCCCGCTGCGCGGACCCGGACGCCCGTTCTCTGCTTGAGCGGGTCTGCGACCTCTACGCCCTCTCCACTCTCGAAGCCGACCGCGCCTGGTTCCTCGAACACGGTCGCCTGACCGCCGCCCGCTCCAAGTCCCTGACCGCCGCCGTCAACTCCCTGTGCGCCGCTCTGCGCCCCCACGCGCGGACACTCGTGGACGCTTTCGCCGTCCCCGAACAATTCCTGGCCGCACCTATGCTGCGATCTTGACCCCTTCGCTCTTGGGCTGCGGGTTCGCGAATCAGGCTGCCGACTTAGTTTCATACTGCTGACCTGGTGTGAAATTGGTTCACCGGTCGGCCGGAAAGTGATTGGTGGCCAGTATTTCGATCGGGATTCATGATGGAAACTATTTGCGCTAAATTCTAACATTTTTAGTCCTGGTGGCGACGGTGTGAGGCAAGGCGAAAGCCTGATCAATGAAAAGGTCGGAGTGGGAGGTGGTCCGGGTGGGGTTGCCGGATCATGTCAACGTGATAATTCAGTGCAGGAGTCATGGTCAGGAAGTAAAACTCTGCGTTGATGTAGAGCGAGAGGTGCCTTTCGAGATTCGCTGCCAGCCGGGCCTTGGTGTGCCACTCAAAGAGTCGCCGCACTGTGCGTGCTTGCGGAGTTTTTCAGGTCCGGATTTACGTCGTCGAGTCTTGGATGAAGTGCGTGAAGGTTGGCATCGTTGGGTTATTAGAGGAGCGGTTGTCATCGTCTGCTGAGGGTGCCGCTATCGTCTACATTCATGGACTTGGTGATATGGGCAAGGAGAGAAGCGAGGTTGCAGCTTGCGGAGTCGCTTCCTTTGCGCTGGGCGCATGTCCGAGGGGTAGGCCGACGGGCCCTGGTGGCGTCGCACCTATTTGATCAGAGTGAATCGGAAGTGCTGGTTGGCGCCGCACTGCTGCATGATATTGGCTACTCGTCAAGGCTTGCTAAAACGAGATTTCATCCGCTTGACGGTGCTCGGTATTTGAAAGGCGCCGGGATTATGGATCGTCTGGTCAATTTGGTTGCGCGTCACTCATGCTCGGTCAAGGAAGCGGGGCTCCGCGGCCTGACTCGGGAAGTGGCTGAGTTTCCGGACGAATCCTCGCCTCTTCGTGACGCGCTATGGTGGGCGGACATGACGACGACTCCTCACGGAGCGCTAACTACCGTCGAGCAGCGAATAGCTGAGATCGAAGCCCGCTACGGGCCGGATGATCTGGTCACTCGGGCCATCCAGCTGGCAGCGCCCGAGTTGGTTGGCGCGGTAGAGCGGACTGAGCACCGCTTACGGGACGCGGGGGTCGACTACGCGTAGTAGGGCTCGGTACGTTCCTCGAAGCCGTGCTGAATGCGGAGCCGGTTAGCCGGGTGGATGTTGAGGCTGTCCAGCCGGTCAGGTTCGACCCACAGGACTTCTTTGCTCTCGTCGCTGGTGCGTAGCTCGCCCCCGACAGGGCGGGCGCGGAAACAGATGGAGAACTCCTGACGGATTTCGCCGTCGGTGAACGCGATGATGTGCTCTGGGTTGGTGTAGATGCCGATCAGGCCAGTCACCTCGACGCGGATCCCTGTTTCCTCTTCGACCTCGCGGACTACGGTTTCCGAGATCGTTTCCCCGATCTCCTGAGCACCGCCTGGGATGGCGTAGAGATCGTTGTCGCTTCGGCGGATCAGCAGCAGGCGGCCCGTCTCGTCCAGAATGAACGCGGTCACGGCGACCACGATGCTGTTCGCTTGAGGAGCGTTCGGGTCCTGGTAGTAGTCGACGCGTGCCATCGGTCTCCTTAGGGCCACTTCGGTGGTTTGGCGCCGCTCCACACGTTCTCGAAACTGTCCGCGTACATCTCGAAGAGGTCTCCGCCGGTCAAACGACGCAGGTGGATGAGCGGTGCGTGAGCGGCCGCGAAGCCGTACACGTGGGTGTTGACCAGCATGTCGTCATCGAATCGGTAGAGGGAGTTGTACAACGTCGTCGCGTGACAGCGGATCTCGATGCCGGATTCGCCGTCGAGCGGCCGATAGAAGGCGAGGGCGTTGCGGACCTTGGCGGCGAGGGTGGTCTTGCCGATACCTTCCTCGATGCTCCGGTGGGCGACCTCGCGGCTGGTGGGGTCGCCGACGACCAGCCGGACTTTGGTGCCCTTGCGGGATTTCTGACGAAGCCGTCTGACGAGAGTCGGGTCGTCCGTGAGGAACATCGCCGAATAGACCAGGATCTCGACCCGTTCCTGGGCTTGGTCGATGAGTCGGCTCCACAGGTCGTACGGTGCCGAGTGCCGGTGCGGGTAGATTTCGATCACCTCGGAGGCGCCGATCGCGGCTTTGCGTTCCGGGGCTACCGCGTCGGGCCAGAGATAGTTCTCCGATTCCTGGACCAGCGCTGCCACTGTGTGTCGGTGGCGTGAGTAGGGAACTCGGCTTTGGGTGATCCACCGCTCGACGGTCTTACGGTCGACAGCCGTTGCCGCTGCTACTTCGTCAAGGTTGAACCCCTTGCGTAGCAACGCGTCTCGCAGCCGTTCGTTCGGCATGGAACACCCCGGGGACTTGTTGGGACGTTTCACCGTAGCGCGAGATGTCCACAGAAGTCCCGCTGTGTGGTTCTCGCGTCCGGGTGAATCGGGAAACCTGCCCACTGGCTAGATGGTTTGAGGAGGAACGCGGATGACAGCCAGCTGGAACGGGTTCGGTTTGACTCGGCGGCAGGTGTGCGATGACCACCGAAACTGAGCCCCAGACCTTGATCGCGGCACACGAGGTCGTGCAGCGGCGACGTCCAGCGTCAGACGCGAAGCTTTCGTCGTGGTTGGCGTTCCACCAGGGCAATGAGCGCATATACAAGATGGTGGCCGACGTGGATCGAGGACATCATCACGAGGCTCTGTACTGGGCGGACTACGAGCGGCGGAAGGCCGGCGAGGTCTCGGCGTGGCTCCAGAGCCAGCGTTAGGCGTACATCGCGAGCCAGATGGCGATGTAGTGCGACACCGCCGCCAGCACCGTGCAGGCGTGGAAGTACTCGTGGTAGCCGAAGGTGTCCGGCCAGTGGTTCGGCCACTTCGTCGCGTAGAAGACCGCGCCGAGGGTGTAGAACAGGCCGCCGACACACAGCAGCACGAGCGCGGCGACGCCGGCGTGGGTGGCGAGTTCGGGCATGACGAAGACCGCGACGTAGCCGAGCGCGATGTAGATCGGCACACCGAGCCAGCGCGGGGCGGTCGGCCAGAGCATCTTGAGCGTGACGCCGAGGATGGCGCCGCCCCAGACGATGCCCAGGATGACGTAGCCGGTCGGCTTCGGCATCGCGAGCAGGGTGAACGGGGTGTAGGTGCCCGCGATGAACAGGAAGATCATCGAGTGATCCGCCCGTTTCATCCACTTGTACGCGGTCGGGCTCCACACACGACGGTGATAGAGCGCGCTGACGCCGAAGACGCCGAGCACCGTCAGGCCGTAGACGCTCGTAGCCAGCGCGGCGACCGGAGACACCGTGGACGCGGCCAGGCTGATCAGGGTCGCGGCGGCGGCGACGGCGCCGAAGAAGGACCAGAAGTGGATATGCCCTCGCAGCCGCGGGCGGGAGTCCACGGGCAGCGGGCTGGACGGCTGGGGTTCAGTCGCGAGGGTCACATGCCAAGGCTACGTAACCGTAGGTTTTTCGCCAGTACCCGTGGCGAGTCACACGTCTCTCCGAGGGTGCGTACGCTCCCGTGACGTGAGTCTCCGGTCCTTCTTGTCCACAATCGTCTACAGCGCGTACGGGCGGCGCCTGATCCAGCAGGCCGCAGGCCGCCATCCGCGCCACATCGCCATCATGCTCGACGGCAATCGCCGCTGGGCCAGGGAAGCGGGCTTCACCGACGTCGCGGACGGGCATCGCGCGGGCGCGAAGAAGATCGCGGATTTCCTGAGCTGGTGTCAGGAAGCCAACGTCGAGGTGGTCACGATGTGGCTGCTCTCGACCGACAACCTCAACCGGGATCCCGACGAGCTGACGCCGCTGCTCAAGATCATCACCGACGTCACCGACGAGCTGGCCGGGCCGGACACGCCGTGGCGGCTGCGGATCGTGGGCGCGCTCGACCTGCTGCCTGCCGAGGTCGCCGAGCGGCTCACCGCGGCGGCGGCGCGCACGGAGAACCGGCCGGGCATGGAGGTCAACATCGCCGTCGGCTACGGCGGCCGCCAGGAGATCGCGGACGCGGTCAAGAAGCTGCTGCTCCAGCACGCCGACGAGGGCACGTCGATCCGCGAGCTGGCGAAGATCCTCGACGTCGATCACATCTCCGAGCACATGTACACGTCGGGTCAGCCCGATCCGGACCTCATCATCCGTACCTCCGGGGAGCAGCGGCTTTCCGGGTTCCTGCTCTGGCAGTCGGCACATTCGGAGTTCTGGTTCACCGAGGCCTACTGGCCCGCCTTCCGCCGGGTCGACTTCCTGCGCGCGATGCGTGACTACGCCTGGCGTCACCGTAGGTTCGGCGCCTGACGCGCGAGGGGCCCCGGAGCGAACTCCGGGGCCCCTCGACCTGCTTGGCTCAGTGGTTCGCGAACGAGTGCGCGACCAGGGCAGGGGTGGTGGCGATGCCGGTGTAGGCACCCGCCACCAAAGAGGCCGCGCCGTAGCCGAGGGCGCCGCCGCCGTGGATGAACGTGGTGTACGCGTCACCGAACGTCGGGTCCGGGGCGCCGGTCGGCTCGGCGCCGCCCGTGGAGGCGAACGCGGTGCCGCCCAGCATCATCAGACCGGCGGCGGTGGCAGCGACGAATCCAGCTTTCTTCAGCACTTATTGCTCCTCGATAGAACTTTCGGGATTGGGGGAACTGGGGACTCCAAGGGGGTGACCCCGTAGTTGGAAAATTACTCGCTTATCACTGGATACGTTTGCCCGGTGCACCTATCGTGTGAGCCTTGACCAGGCGGTTTCACTCGGTCCGGTTCTCTTTCCCGGTCGCAAAATGCGCCTGAAAATCTTTCGTGGTAAAAGCTGTCAGCCGATCGAATAAACACGTTGAGTCAGTGAATTCGCCGAGACAATTCTGTCGAGGGAAGATGATTTCGCGCTGTCGATCACGCAGAGTCACGGTTACGGGTGGTCGATGTCGGACGACTGACGGTGAGATGACGAATTGGCGAATCACCTGTGTGGCTGCCTGCACGATCCTCCGGACGTAGGTACCTTCCGGAGGTGAGGGCGCGCGTACCGTGCGGGTCCTCGCGGGAGGCCCTGGTCGTGGCGGTGATCGAAGGGGCGGCGCAGCCGCCCACGAGATGCACGAGGGGGCCGGCACCCGGCCCTCGTGGCCGTGTCCGCTGACGCATCCAGCGTCGGAGGAAGCGGTTTCAGCCAGGGAGGTGCCCGGCCCAGCGAGTGCGGGCGTGGGGTGCACACGCCCTCGAGGGAGATGCCGTCGTGACTGCGCAGCGTTTGCCCCGCAAGGCCTCTGGCCGTTCTTCGACCGGTGCCGAATCTGGCCCGGAGAAAGCCTCGATCTCGCCCGAAATCCAGCGGTCCACCTTCGTGCTCGACACGTCGGTCCTGCTCTCCGACCCGTGGGCGGTGACCCGTTTCGCCGAACACGCCGTCGTGCTTCCGCTGGTCGTCATCAGTGAACTGGAGGCGAAGCGGCACCACCCCGAGCTCGGCTGGTTCGCTCGTGAATCCCTGCGTCTGCTCGACGACCTGCGCCGCCAGTACGGCAGGCTCGACGCGCCGATCCCGATCGGCGAGCACGACGGGACACTGCAGGTGGAGCTGAACCACTCGGACCCGACGGTGCTGCCGGTCGGTTTCCGTACCGACTCCAACGACCACCGGATCCTGGCCTGCGCGCTGAACCTCGCGGTCGAACGGGACTCGGTCACGCTGGTGACCAAGGACATCCCGCTGCGGGTCAAGGCGGGCGCCGTCGGCCTCGACGCCGACGAGTACCGGGCGCAGGAGGTGACGCCGTCGGGCTGGACGGGCATGGCGGACGTGGACGTCCCGCAGGAGCTGATCGACACGCTGTTCAGCGCGAACTCCGCGGATCCGGTGGAGTTCGGGATCGACGACGTGGGCGAGCTGCCGTGCCACACCGGGCTGCGGCTGCTGGGCGGCAACTCCAGCGCGCTGGGGCGGGTGACCGCGGACAAACGGATCCGGCTGGTGCGCGGTGACCGCGAGGCGTTCGGGCTGCACGGTCGTTCCGCGGAGCAGCGGATCGCGCTGGACCTGCTGCTGGACTCCGACGTCGGCATCGTGTCGCTGGGTGGGCGCGCGGGCACCGGGAAGTCGGCGCTGGCGCTGTGTGCCGGGCTGGAGGCGGTGATGGAGCGCCGCCAGCACCGCAAGGTCGTGGTGTTCCGGCCGGTCTACGCCGTCGGCGGCCAGGAACTCGGCTATCTGCCGGGCTCCGAGAGCGAGAAGATGCAGCCGTGGGCGCAGGCGGTGTTCGACACGCTCGGCGCGCTGGTCAGCCAGGACGTGCTGGACGAGGTGTTCGACCGCGGCATGCTCGAAGTACTGCCGTTGACGCACATCCGCGGCCGGTCGCTGCACGACGCGTTCGTCATCGTGGACGAGGCCCAGTCCCTCGAACGCAATGTGCTGCTGACGGTGCTTTCGCGGCTCGGCACGGCGTCACGCGTGGTGCTCACCCACGACGTCGCACAGCGGGACAACCTGCGGGTCGGGCGGCATGACGGCGTTTCGGCCGTGATCGAGAAGCTCAAGGGGCACCCGCTGTTCGCGCACGTCACGCTGACGCGCTCGGAGCGCTCGCCGATCGCGGCGCTGGTCACCGAGATGCTGGAGGACCACGGCTGATCGACTGTCCGTGAAGGCCTCCTTACCGGCGCCCAGTGCCGGTAAGGAGGCCTTCACGGCACGTCACCAGCCTGTGGGCAGCGGGCGGCCCTCGGCGAACCCGGCGGCCGACTGGACGCCGAGCAACGCGCGCTCGTGGAACTCTTCGAGTGTCCGCGCGCCCGCGTAGGTGCACGCGGACCGGACGCCGGAACCGATCGAGTCGAGCAGGTCCTCGACGCCGGGGCGGGCCGGGTCCAGCGCCATGCGCGAGGACGAGATTCCTTCCTCGAACAGGGCTTTGCGGGCGCGGTCGAAGACGTTGTCGGTGCGCGTCCGCGCGCCCACCGCGCGCTTCGACGCCATGCCGAACGACTCCTTGTACGGCTTGCCCTGCTCGTCGAACCGCAGGTCGCCGGGGGATTCGTAGGTACCGGCGAACCACGAACCGACCATCGCCATCGACGCGCCGGCGGCGAGCGCCAGCGCGACGTCGCGGGGGTGGCGGACACCGCCGTCGGCCCAGACGTGCTTGCCCAGCTCGCGCGCGGCGGCCGCACAGTCGGCGACGGCGGAGAACTGCGGGCGGCCCACGCCGGTCATCATCCGCGTCGTACACATCGCGCCGGGGCCGACGCCGACCTTCACGACATCCGCGCCCGCCTCGATGAGGTCTCGGGTGCCGTCGGCGGTGACGACGTTCCCAGCCACGACGGGGACCCGCGGCGACACCGAGCGGACGGCCTTGAGCGCGGCGATCATCTTCTCCTGGTGGCCATGTGCCGTGTCCACCACGAGCACGTCGACACCGGCCGCGAGGACCGCCTCGGCCTTCGCCGCGACGTCGCCGTTGACGCCGATCGCCGCGGCGACGCGCAGGCTGCCCGAGTCGTCGACCGCGGGGGTGTAGATCTCGGAGCGCAGCGCGCCGACCTCGGTGAGCACCCCGGCGAGCTTGCCGTCGGAGTCGAGACCGAGCGCGAGGCGGCCGCCGTGGTCGTGCAGCCGCTCGAAGACCTCGCGCGGGGACGTGTTCAGCGGGACGCTGACGAGCGCGGGCTCCGCGACGTCGGCGAGACGCGCGAAGCGGTCGACACCGGCACAGGACGCCTCGTCGACGACGCCGACAGGGCGGCCGTCGTCGTCCACGACGACCACGGCGCCGTGGGCACGTTTGTGGACCAGGTTGAGGGCGTCCGCGACGGCGTCACCGCCGGTCAGCACGAGCGGGGTGTCCCACACCGGGTGCCTGCTCTTCACCCAGGCGACGATGTCGGTGACGGCGGCGCTGTCGACGTCCTGCGGCAGCACGACGAGGCCACCACGGCGGGCGACGGTTTCGGCCATGCGGCGCCCGGCGACGGCGGTCATATTGGCTACCACGATGGGGATCGTCGCGCCCGTGCCGTCCACAGTGGACAGATCGACGTCGAACCGGGACTCCACGGCGGACCGGTTCGGCAGCAGGAACACGTCGTCGTAGGTCAGGTCGTGAGCGGGCTGATGCCCAGTGAGAAAGCGCACGAGTCGCCAGGATACCTGCATGCCACACTGAGTGCATGAGCGACGCTTGCGAGCGAATCATGGGCATCATGCGCCTTGAGGGATTGGACGCAGCCTCGCGGAGCGAGTCGATCGCATGAGCAACCGGGATCGCGACGAGGCGGGCCGCGCCCGCAACGCCCGCCCGCGCGACGGCCTCGGCAGGCCGTTGCCCTACGGCGCCGAAGGGGTCGAGCGTCAGCCCGAGGGGATCGCCCGGACCCCAGCCGAGACCGTGATCGAGGCGCAGCGCCTGCTCGACGAAGGAAAGCCGTTCCACGCGCACGAGGTGTTCGAAGACGCCTGGAAGGCCACGGACGGACCGACCCGGGAGCTCTGGCGAGGTCTCGCGCAACTCGCCGTCGGCCTGACCCACGCCGCGCGCGGCAACTGCGTCGGCGCGGCGGCGCTGCTCGAGCGGGGCGCGGCCAATATCGAACCGTTCCGTGCCGAGCCGCCGCACGGGATCGACGTCGCGGGGCTGCAGGAGTGGGCGCGCTCGCTCGCCGCGGAGGCGAAGGACCGGGTTCGGGTGGAGCCGGTCGCGCCGCGCCTACGTCCCGGGGCACAGCGATAGCAAAGGTCCCTCGCTACCCCGCAGCGATAGCAAAAATCCCTCGCTCCCGCCCGGCGATAGCAAAGGTCCCTTGCTCTCTTTTTGCAGGTCAGGGCGTCGACCACGCTGCTGATCGGGCCTTCTCGGCGGCGATCGTCGTACTTTCGCCGTGGCCGGTGCGGACCGAGGTCGTGTCCGGCAGCGTGAACAGCCTGTCCCGGATCGAGCGCACGATCGTCGGGTAATCCGAGTACGACCGCCCTGTCGCGCCTGGCCCGCCGTGGAACAGCGTGTCGCCGGTGAAGACGATGTCGAGCTCTTCGGCGTGAAGGCAGATCGCGCCCGGCGCGTGGCCCGGCGTGTGGAGGACGCGCAGCGCTGTGCCTGCGATGGTCAACGTCTGCCCGTCGGCGAGGTCGCCGTCGGGCGCGCGGTCGGGGTGGGTGAGGTTCCAGACGACGCGGTCCTCGGGGTGCAGGAGGATCGGTGCTCCTGTTTCCGCCGCCAGTTCGGGGGCGGCATTGACGTGGTCGTTGTGCGCGTGCGTGCAGACGATCGCCCGCACCTTCCGGCCACCGATGGCGTCCGCGATGGCCCCGGCGTCGTGGGCCGCGTCGATCACGATCACCTCGGACTCGTCGCCGACGAGCCAGACGTTGTTGTCGACGTCCCAGCTGCCGCCGTCGAGCTCGAAGACGCCGGAGGTCACCACGTTCCGCACCGTTGCCGTCATGGGACGACCCTATCCAAGGTTGACATACCGCCGGTATCTACCGGAAGGTATCCTTACTGCCAGTAAGAACCGGGTCAGGGAGCGTGAGATGACGGCTGTCCGAGAACTCCTGTCCGAACCGCTGAAGCTTCGCTGCGGCGCTGTTCTTCCGCATCGGATCGCGAAGTCGGCGCTGAGCGAGCAGCTCGGTGACCGCCGCAACCGCCCGACCCGTGAACTCGCCGAGCTGTACCGGACGTGGGCCGAGGGGGGCGCCGGAGTGCTGGTGACCGGCAATGTCATGGTCGATCCCACCGCGCTCGGCGAACCCCGCAACGTCGCTCTGCCCGCGGAGCCCGACCCGGCCGAGTTCCGGCCGTGGGCGCGTTCGGTCGAGGGGACCGACGCGCAGCTGTGGGTCCAGCTCAACCATCCCGGCAGGCAGAGCCCACGGTTCCTTTCCCGGCAACCGGTCGCGCCCTCGGCCGTGCCATTCGGCGACCGTGGCATCCGGACCGCGTTCGCGGCGCCCCGCGCGCTGAACGGCGATGAGATCGAGGGGATCATCGACCGGTTCACGCTCGCGGCTCGGGTATTCGTCGAGGCCGGATTCAGCGGAATCCAGCTCCATGGTGCCCACGGCTACCTGATTTCGCAGTTCCTTTCGCCGCTGACGAACCTGCGGACCGACGAATGGGGCGGTGACGCGGCGCGGCGTCGACGGTTCCTGCTGGAACTCGTGCGGCGGGTCCGGGCGGAGATCGGTGACGACGTCCCGCTGTCGGTCAAGCTCAACAGCGCGGACTTCCAGCGGGGCGGGTTCGACGAGGGCGAATCGCTCGAAGTGGTTCGCCTGCTGGGCGAGGCGGGACTCGACCTGCTGGAGATTTCCGGTGGCACGTATGAGAAAGCCGCGATGATGGGCGCCGGCAGGGCGAGTACGCGCAAGCGCGAGGCCTACTTCCTGGACTACGCGGCCAAAGCGCGCGAAGTCAGCGATGTCGCGTTGATGGTGACCGGCGGTTTCGCCACGGCCGAGGGCATGGCCGACGCACTGGGCTCGGGCGCGCTCGACGTCATCGGTCTCGGCAGGCCGATGACCGTCGATGTCGGCCTCCCAGGACGGCTGCTCGCCGGAGAGGATGTCGAAGCCCAGCGGCTGTGCCCGAAGACGGGCATCCGGCTCGCCGACAGCCTGCTCGAAATCCAGTGGCACACGCAGCAGATGCACCGCGTCGCGGCAGGGAAGCCGGTCGATCGGCGGCGTGGTCCGCTCCGGACCCTCGTGCAGGGCGGGCTCGCGGACCCGCTCAACGCATTCCGCCGGGTCCGCGGCTAACCAGCGTCCGCGGCCTCGGGCTGCGCCGGGGTTTTCGCGACCGCCTTGGCGTCGGCGCGGCGAGTGAACAGCCTGTCGAGCCCCAGCGCGCCGATCGCGAGTGCGATGAAGAACAAGCCGATGATCGCGCAGTTCAGCGTGATCCGGCCGTAGCCGAGCTTCGTGGCGTCGATGAACGGGTACGGGTAGTAGTCGATGATCGCGCCGCGGATCAGCGTGAAGGTCACCCAGGCGAGCGGGTAGAGCAGTGACCACCAGACCGTGCTCCAGCGCACCAGGCCGCGCGGCCCGCACAGCAACCAGCCGAGCACGCACATGATCGGCGAGACCTTGTGCAGCATCGTGTCCGCGAACAGCGCGAGTCCGTGCAGTTCGTACAACCCGGCGAGCGCGACCTGGTAGACGACGCCGGTCACGGTGATGCCGACGAGCGCGCACAGCCACAACACCGGGAAGAGGCCCGTGGTGCGGGCGAGTCCGAGTGCGAGCAGCGCGGTCGTGATGGTGACCAGCACGTTCGAGTCGATGGTGAAGAAGCACAGCAGGTTCGCGACGCGGCCCGCCGCGGTGGCGAAGCGGCCCTCTGCGACGTTCGAGGTGGCGATGACCTGGGTGACCAGTCCCGTCAGCGCAGCCAGCGCGGTGAGCGCGAACCAACCACGGGCGATCTTCGACTCCGGCATTCCTGGGACCGTACCCGGGGTACGCCCCGATACCCGTGGACCTCACCCGAACGGCGCGGCTGGTGGCTCGTGAGGGAGCAGGGGACCTTTGCTCACGCTTGTTAGCGCGCTAATCATTAGCGAGCCAAGAGACGATAGCAAAGGTCCCTTGCTCCTTTTCGCGCCTAGCGCAGCGCCTTGACCAGGGCGGGGACGAAGACCGAGGCGTCGATCGTGCCCCAGCCGCTGACGATGTCGAAACCCTTCGCGGCGGTGAAGCCGGTGACGCCGTCCTGGCTGTTGTCGCCGGTCACGACGTCGACGATGCCGGCCTTGGTGCCCTGCGGACCGAGCTTCGTGTACAGGGCGGGGTTGATTTGGCCGAGTTTGCCGTGGTGGGCCTGCACGGCGAGCGCGAGCACGCCGGCGAACAGCGGAGCGGACTGCGACGTGCCCTGCACGCCTTCCATGCTGATGTCCGGGAACGACCGCATCGTGCTGCCGGTGATGGTCTTGACGCCGTTCTGCCACGACGGCCGCGCATAGGCCTTCGACAGGCCTGCGCCCGAGCCGAAGCCGTTGTCCGCCACATTCACGACGTCGTCTGGCTTGGTGCGGTTGCCGCTGGCGTCCAGGTGCAGTTGCGTGCCACCGAGCGTCGTGACGCGCGGGTCGCTGGCCGGCCATTCGGCGACGCGGTACGGGTAGTTGCCCGGGCCGTAGAGATAACCGCCGGTCGGACCGTCGTCACCGGACGAGGCCACCATCGTGATCCCGGCCCTGCTCGCGCGGTCCAGCGCCGGGTCGAGCGTCTTGATCGACTCGAACGAGGGGAAGTTCTCCTCGGTCGTGCCGAAACTCATCGAGATGACGTCGACCAGCTTGTGCTCGGTCATGTAGTCGACCGCGTGCATCATCTCCGGCAGTCCGGTGAAGCCCTGCGTCTCCGCCACCGGGGTCGCGGCGACGATGATCTTCGCGTTCGGCGCCATCGCGTGGATCATCGTGACGTCGAGGTCGGTCTCCCCGCCCCAGCCCTGACACGTCTTCGTGTCCACGCCCGGGGCGGTGCACGACGGCACCGGGCCCGAGGGCTGGATGACCTCGAGGTTGGCCGGCGGCAGGCCGTGGCTCTTCGAGTAGGCGTCCAGTACGTCCTTGACCTTGTCGTCGCCGAAGGACACCAGAGTGGCCACCGAAGCGCCCGCGCCGGTGACGCCCGTGTTCCACAGCTTCGTGGCGTTGTACGCGGTGCTTTCCTTCGGCAGCGTGGCCATCGCTGCTTCGAGTTTCGCGACCCGCTGTTCGACGGTGTTCGCGCCGACGAACGATTGTGCTGCCGCGGAGAAGTGGTGCTTCGACGGCTGGTGCGCCACGTCCGGAGTCGGTGTCGCGCCCGCGGGCGTCGCGAACGCCGTCACGAGCAGTGCCGAACTCGCGAGCAAGGTCGCAGCGACGGCGGGCCGTCTGAGCTTCCTGACGGCATGGGGCACTCGAAGAGTCATTCGTGTCTCCCGGATTCTGAACGAGCGGAGAGGTCCGAAGACTCACTCTGGTTGATCCGGGGGAGCGGGAACATCGACTTTCGTCTGGCCTTTTACCGGAAAGGAACCACAAAGGACAGCGATGTCGGAAATGACGCATTCTCGTGACAGGATCAGTTTTTACTCCATTTCGGTGACCTCCGCAGGGCCTCCGCGCAGCAGCCCTCGCACGGTGTCGATCGTGTCGGCCTCACCAGGGTCCTTGTCCGGCCGATAGCGGACCACCCGCGCGAAGCGCAGCGCGAGCCCGCCCGGATACCGGGTACTCACCTGCGCGCCGTCGAGTTCGATCTCGACCACGACCTCCGGCCGCACGTACACCGTCCAGTCGTCGCGGCGGGTCTCGATTTCCTGGAACTTCTCGGTCTGCCACGCCAGTAACTCGTCGGTCATCCCCTTGAACGTCTTGCCCACCATGATCGGCGGGCCACCGTCGGGGTCACGCGCGCCGAGATGCAGGTTCGACAGCGTGCCGGTCCGCCTGCCGTGCCCCCATTCGGCCGCGAGCACCACGAGGTCGATGGTGTGCACCGGTTTCACCTTGAGCCACGCGCGGCCCCGCCTGCCCGCGGCGTACGGCGAGGCGAGGTCTTTCACCATCACGCCTTCGTGCCCGGCCGCCATGGCCGCTTCCAGTACCGAGGCCGCGTCCGCCGGCGCGAGTTCGCCGGGGATGACGTGGTCCCCGGCAACCTTCCGGAGGGCCGTGTTGCGTTCGGACAGTGGTGCGTCGAGCAGGTCGGCGCCGTCGAGATGCAGACAGTCGAAGAAATACGGCCGCAGCAGCAATGCCCGCACCTGCTCCTCCCGCGTGCTGCCGAAGCGGCTCATCGTCTCCTGGAACGGCCGAGGCCGCCCGTCATCGGTCAGCGCGAGTGTTTCGCCGTCGAGGACCACCGATTCACACGGCAGCCCACGCACCAGCTCGACCAGTTCCGCGACACTGCCGGTGATCTCGCGCAAGGTTCTCGTGTAGACGTGGACCTCGTCGCCGAGCCGGTGCACCTGGATCCGTGCACCGTCCATTTTGTACTCGACAAGCGCATGCGCGTGCTCGGCGACGGCCTCGTCCAGCGACTCGGCGGGGGAAGCCAGCATCGGCCGGATCGGCCGCCCCAGGGTGAGCCGGAACTCCGCCAGCCGTGTCTCGCCGCCGGTCAGCGCCGCCAGCCCGGTGACCGGCAACCGTCCGGAAAGCATGAACGCCCGCCGCACATGCTCCACGCCGACCTCCGCGGCGACCGCGATCGCCTCGACCATCACTCCCTCCAGCGCACCCTGTCGCAGCTCGCCGGTGACCAACCGGAACAGGAACTCCTGCTCGGCCTTCGTCAGCCGCGCGAACAACGCCCTCAGTACGTCGGCACGGCGTTTCACCGAACCCGCGCCCGAGGCCGCCGCGACCTCACCCAGCGCGACGTCCACCTCGGCGACCGCGACCGATGGCTCAGCGGCGGGCGGGGTGGCGAGTTCGGCCAGGGTGCGCCAGCCCGCGCCGAGCCGGTCCTGCGCGGTCTGGCCGGTGAGGTACGCGATCACCGCGGGCAGCTCGTCCTCGCCGGAGGCACGCAGGAGCGAGGCCAGGACGGCGATCTTCGCCTTCCTGGACCTGGTCGCCGCCAGTTCGGCGGACGCGGTGACGATGTCGGTGAGGAGCACGTCAATCATCATGACCCGGACCACCGACATTTTCTGGCTGAAGTGCCTCGTCAGGCGTCTGGGTGCAGGTGGAGCCGGTCGAGCAGCCGCGTGGTGATCCGCCGGTTCAGCCGCCCGCGATCCGATCGACAGCGGCGCGGAGCCGCTCCGGCGGGAGCGCGGCGTAACCCAGCACGAGCCCAGGAAACGGGGGCCCTGCCGGGTTGTGCGTGAACTGCGACAACGCGGGGGCGTTCACCCCGCGTTCGGCGAGCATGGCTTGCGTCGCGGTGTCGTCCGTGCCTGCGGGGAGGCGCATCACGACGTGCAGACCCGCCGCGATGCCGACCGGCCGCCAGTCCGGGCGCCGCCGGGCGAGCGCGTCGAGCAGCGTGTCCCGGCGCTGCCGGTAGAGCCGCCGGGTGCGCCGCAGGTGCCGGTCGTACCCGCCGGAGGCGATGAGCCGCGCGAGCGCCGCTTGCGGTAGCGGCGCGCAGCCGAGGTCGTGCATGTGCTTGGTGGCGACGATCGTCTCCCGCAGCCTGGGCGGCGGGATCAGCCAGCCGATGCGCAGCGCCGGGGCGAGCACCTTGCTGACACTGCCGATATAGCAGACACGCTCCGGATCCAACGCCCGCACAGCACCCAGAGCGGGCCGGTCGTACCGGTGTTCGGCGTCGTAGTCGTCCTCCACGACCACGCCGTCCACCTCGGCCGCCCAGCCGAGCAGCTCGCGCCTGCGGTCGGGATGCAGGGCGACACCGAGCGGGAACTGGTGGGCCGCGCTGACCACGACCGCGCGGCAGTCCGAAGTGGATAGACGAGCGGCGTCGATTCCCTTGTCGTCCACGGGAATGCCCACTGGGTAAAGGGATTGCCGCCGGAACAGTTCCGCCTGCCCGGGATGGCTCGGGTCCTCGACGGCGATCCTGCGCAACCCCTGCTCACGCAACGCGGCGCCGAACAGGGACAGTGCTTCGGCGGCTCCGCTCGTGATCACCAGGTCGTCCGGCCGGGTGGGCAGCGCCCGGACGCGGCCGAGGTAGGCGGCGAGTTCGGCGCGCAGCGCGGGATGCCCGGCCGGATCGGGATAGCCGAGTGCGGAATCCGGCGCGGTGGCCAGCACTTCACGTTCAGCGGCCAGCCATTCCGCGCGGGGGAACGCCGACAGCGCGGGCAATCCCGGACGGAGGTCGAAATCCCAGCGAGCCCGTTCCGGCGGAGGTGCTGACGGCGGCGTCCCGGTGTCCCCGAGCGGGGCGACGTGGGTGCCGGAACCGCGTTTGCCGATCAGGTACCCCTCGGCGATCAACTGCTCGTACAACGCGGTCACGGTGCCGCGGGCCACCCCGAGCTGACCGGCGAGATCCCGGCTGGAGGGCAGGCGCGTGCCGGTCGCGAGCGCCCTGGTGCGGATCGCCTCCCGGAGCGCCGCTTCGACCGCGCGGCCTCGCCGCCCGCCTGAGGCGGACACCGCGGGCAGGAGCAGTTCGCGCAGAGTGGTCCATTCAGTCTTCATTGCCGGGTCAGACTACGCCTGGACCACTTGAGTCAAGGGCGAATCCGTTCCTCCTCGGGGGCCGTGGTGGTCGAGTCGGTGATCCAGCTGGCGAGCAGACCCAGTGCCCGCTCGGTCTCCGAACCGGGCTGCGCGGTGTAGACGACCAGTGCCAGGTCGGGATCTTCGGGCAGGCGCAGCGTCTCGTAGTACAGGTCGAGTTCCCCGACGACCGCGTTGCGGACGATCTTGCGGCCGCGCGCCTTCTCGTGCACCGCGTGTGTCGCCCACAGCTTGCGAAAGTGTTCGCTGCCCAGCGAAAGTTCGCCGATGAGCCGGGCGAGCCGTGGATCGTCGGGGTACTTCCCGCTCTCCGCGCGCAGGTTCGCGACGATCTCGCCCGCGACGGTGTTCCACTCGGGATGCAGTTCCTTGGTGCTCTCGTCGAGGAAGAACATCTTGGGGATGTTGCGCTCACTGGGCGGGATGGCGGGCAGATCGAAGCTGAGCGCGCCGCCGAGGGTGTTCCACGCCAGGACGTCGAGGTAGCGGCCGAAGACGAACGCGGGCGTCTGGATGGCGTCCAGCATGAGCCGCAGTTCGGGCCGCACGTGCTGGGGCCGCTGCCGGGCGGGGCGGCGCTGTTTCGGGGCGACGAGGTTGCGGAGATAGGTCACCTCGTCGTCTTTCAGCCCGAGCACCCGGGTGAGCGCGTCGAGGATCGAATCCGAGACGTTGCGGGCACGGCCCTGTTCCAGCCGCGTGTAGTAGTCGACGCTGATCCCGGCGAGCTGCGCGATCTCCTCGCGGCGCAGCCCGGCGACCCGTCGCTTGCCGACCCCGTCGGGCAGACCGAGGTCGGCGGGGTCCAGGGCGGCGCGACGGGCCTTGAGGAAGGCGCCGAACTCAGCTGCGTCACTCATGGCACCGAGTATCCACGCCCGCCCGGTGCATTGCCTGGTACTGCCAGACCTAGGTTGACCGTGACCTGGTCCGTCCTTTCCGTCGTGCCCACAGTGGACCTTGCCAGAGCGACGACGAGGAGGAACAAGATGCGACGGCGAATTCTGGGTGGCACGGGTATCTCCGTGAGCGAGTACGCGTTCGGCGCGATGATGCTGGGGAAATGGGGCAACCCGGACCACGAGGACGGGGTCCGGATGGTGCACGCCGCGCTCGACGCCGGCATCAACTTCGTGGACACCGCGGACATGTATTCCGACGGGGAGAACGAGCGGATCATCGGGAAGGCACTCAAGGGGCGGCGCGACGACGTGGTCCTCGCCACCAAGGGGTTCTTCCAGACGGGGACGGACCCGAATACCGGCGGGGCCTCACGCCGCTGGCTGACCAGGGCGCTCGACGACAGCCTGCGCAGACTGGACACCGACTACATCGACCTCTATCAGGTTCACCGCCCCGACCCGACGACCGACATCGACGAGACGCTGTCCGCCCTGTCGGACTTCGTGCGCTCCGGGAAGGTGCGTGCGGTCGGTTCGTCCGACTTCCCGGCCGAGCAGATCGTGGAAGCGCAGTGGGTGTCCGAGAAACGAGGACATGTTCGATTCCGGACCGAGCAGCCGCCGTACTCGATCTTCAGCAGGGCGATCGAAGCCGCGGTCCTGCCGACCGCGCGGAAATACGGGATGGGGGTGCTCACCTGGAGCCCGCTCGCCAGCGGCTGGCTCTCCGGCCGGTACACCTCGGCGTCCGATGTGGACCTCAGCGAGGGGAGGAAAGTATTGCAGCAGCACAAGTTCGACCCGGCGCTACCCGCGAACGCCGCCAAGCTGGCAGCGGTGGCCGAGCTGACGAAGGTGGCCGCGGACCTGGGGCGTCCGCTAACGCATCTCGCGCTGGCCTTCGTGCGAGCACACCCGGGGGTGACCTCGGCGATCATCGGGCCGCGGACGCCGGAACAACTCGACGACCTGCTGGCAGGCGCGGATCTCGTGCTGGACGACGACGTGCTGGACCGGATCGACGAGATCGTGCCGCCGGGCACCGACCTCAACCGGCTCGACGCCGACTACCTGCCGCCGGCCCTGGCCGACAAGACGTTGCGTCGCCGATGAACTGGTCTATTTTATAGAAGGGAGAGTGGCTCTAGAGATTGGACCACTGAGGCGGCAAGGCTGTCGGCATGGCAGTACTCCGACCCAAGGGCGCACGTGCGGGAGTGGCGTACGGGGTGTCGACCGCGGTGATCGTCGGCGGTTCGGTGCCGGTGACGGGCATGCTCGACGACTATCCGGTGCTCACCGGCCAAGCGCTGCGTTACGCGCTCGCCGGTCTGTTGCTCCTGAGCTGGGCACGGCTCATGCGCAGGCCGTTGCCGCTGCCGCGGCTTCGGGACGTTCCGACGTTGGTCGCACTGGCCGCGACGGGAATGGTCGGTTTCCAGGCGTGTCTGTTGCTGGCGCAGCGCTATGCCGAACCGGGTCTGGTCGCGGCGTTTCTCGGCGGGAGCCCGCTGGTGCTGGCGATTGTCGCGCCTCTGCTGGCCCGGCGACGTCCGTCCGTGGCGCCGATCGCCGGTGCGGTGCTGGCCGGCCTCGGTATCGCGGTGCTGTCGGGTGGGGGAGCGGCGCAAGGGCCGGGACTCCTGCTCGCCGCGGCGGCGATGTTGTGCGAGGCCTTGTTCACGTTGCTGGCCGTCGGGCTTGTCGCGCGGCTCGGGCCGCTGGCGACCTCGACGTGGAGTTGCTGTGCCGCGGCGATCGGTGGCGCGGCGCTCGGCACGGTGGCGGATCCGGCCGGTGCCTGGCGGTGGCCGGACGGGCGTCAGCTCGCCGCGATGCTGGTGCTCGCAGTTCTGGTCACCGCGGTCGCGTTCGTGTTGTGGTACTCGGCCGTGGCGGCGCTCGGAGCCGACCGCGCGGGCGTGCTGATCGGCCTCATGCCGGTTTCCGGGCTGATCGTGTCGCTGGCGCTGGGAGCGCAGGACTTCCGGTTCGGCCAGCTCGCCGGTGTCGTACTGGTGTCATTGGGTGTGGTGGCCGGCCTGCGCCGTGGCAAGGCCGAGCAACGCCGAGCACTTCCGGTCGAAGTTCCGGACAATGTCACCGGCGATGATCCACACCATGACGGTCCGCAGCGGTCCGTGGAGGGTGATGTGCTGGGTGAACTCGGTGTTCCCGTCACCGTCGGCGGCGAGGGTGAACGCGAGGTCCATGTGCCCGAGGGGGATGGGCTGGCGTACCGCGATTTCGCTGCCCGGGGTGCAAGCCGTGACAGTGAAGTCGTCCGCGAGCAGTGAGTGGCCACGGCCGCGGATCCGGCCGGTGGGATGGAAGAAACCCGTCGAGCCCGCCGTGAGCGGTCCGTGGATCACTACACGTGCGAGGTCGGGATCCCAGCGGGGCCAGCTCGCGATGTCGGCGAGGACATCCCAGAGCGCGGCTGGGTCCGCGGGAAGGGTGCGGGTCGAGGTTCTGGTCCAGGTCATGGCCCGACGATATACGGAACTGTCGGTCTCGTAAACTGTGACCTATGACGGACAACCGACGTGGGCGGCCGCGGGTGCGGGGAATCGACGACGCCGTGCGGTCGGCGGTGAACGACCTGCTCGGGGAAGTTGGGTATCAGCGGTGCACGGTAGACGCGATCGCCGCGCGGGCCGGGGTCGGGAAGGCCGCGCTCTACCGGCGCTGGAAATCCAAGGCGGAACTGGTTTTCGCGGCCGCCATCCACGGCGACGCGCTGGCTTCCCCGGCGGATACCGGGACGTTGCGGGGAGACGTGGGAGAAGTGCTGGCAGCCATCCAGTCCTCTTTGGACGGACCGCAGGTGCGCAGCGCCCTGCCGGGCCTGCTGGCCGATGTCCAGGCCGACCCCGGACTGGCGGCGCGGTTTGGCGAGGTGTTTCTGGCGCGAGAGCGGGCGTACCTCGTCGAGATGCTCGACAGAGCCGTCGCCCGTGGCGAACTCGCGCGGCAACCCGACCTCGTGGCCGTACACGCGATGTTGCTCGGATCGGTTTTCGCCTGGCTTCACCTGTTGCAAGAGCCGGCGCCGTCGGATGGCCTGGCTGGCTTGCTCGCGAAACCGGTTCACGCTGGGCTTCGCGCCCTCGCGGACGAGCAGGAGTAGCAAGGGACCTTTGCTACCGCTCGGCGATAGCAAAGGTCCCTTGCTTCGCTTTTCGGGCCTCGGCTACTTGCCGCCGCGTGCCATGCGAAGGACGTCGAGTGCCTCGTCGAGCTGGGCCTCCGTGAGCTTGCCGTCCGCGACATAGCCGCGTTCCAGCACGACCTCGCGGATCGTCTTCAGCTCCTTCAAAGCCTGCTTCGCGACCGCGGCGGCCTCTTCGTAGCCGATGTACTTGTTCAGCGGCGTCACGATCGAGGGCGAGCCCTCGGCGTACTGCCGTGCGCGGTCGACGTTCGCGGTGACCCCGGCGAAGACCTTGTCCGCCAGCAGCCGGGACACCGCCGCGAGCAGCCGTGCGGACTCCAGCACGTTGCGGGCGATCACCGGCAGGTTCACGTTGAGCTGGAAGTTCCCCGCCGCGCCCGCGAACGCCACCGCCGCGTCGTTCCCGATCACCTGCGCGACGACCTGCAGCGTCGCCTCGGGGATCACCGGGTTCACCTTGCCCGGCATGATCGACGACCCCGGCTGCAGATCCGGCAGCGCCAATTCGGCGAGGCCGGTGCGCGGACCGGAGCCCAGCCACCGCAGGTCGTTCGCGATCTTGTTCAACGACACCGCCACGGTCCGCAGGTGCCCGGAGGTTTCGACGACGCTGTCCTGGGTCGCCTGCGCCTCGAAGTGGTCGCGGGCCTCGGTGAGAGGCAGGCCCGTCTCCTCGGCGAGCTGGGCCGAGACGGCCGCGCCGAAGCCGTCGGGTGCGTTGAGCCCGGAGCCCACGGCGGTTCCGCCGATCGGCAGTTCACCCAGCCGTGGCAGGCCGGAGCGCAGCCGCTCGATGCCGAACCGCACCTGCGAGGCCCACGCTCCCGCCTCCTGGCCGAGCGTGATCGGTACCGCGTCCATCAGATGCGTGCGGCCGGATTTGACGACGTCCGCCCATTCCGTGGCGCGCGCCTCGATCGCGGTGGCGAGGTGTTCCAGCGACGGGATGACGTCGGTCAGCACGGCCTCGGTCGCGGCGACGTGGATCGTGGTCGGGAACGTGTCGTTGGACGACTGCGACGCGTTGACGTGATCGTTCGGGTGCACGTCGCGGCCGAGCGCGCGGCTGGCCAGTGTCGCGATGACCTCGTTGGCGTTCATGTTCGACGAGGTGCCGGAACCGGTCTGGAACACGTCGATCGGGAAGTGCGCGTCGTGGGCGCCCCCCGCGACCTCGTCGGCGGCTTTCGCGATCGCTTCGGCGAGGTCGGCGTCGAGCACGCCGAGCTTGGCGTTGACCCGCGCCGCAGCCGCTTTCAGCAGGCCGAGCGCGCGGATCTGGGCGCGTTCCAGGCCACGGCCGGAGATCGGGAAGTTCTCGACGGCGCGCTGCGTCTGCGCGCGGTAGAGGGCGTCGGCCGGGACGCGGACCTCTCCCATGGTGTCGTGTTCGATCCGGTATTCCTGTTCAGCCATGGTCCCAGTTTCGCGCAGCGGCGGCGGCCCCGCCTCGTGTCCTTGGGCACCCGGTCGGGAGTAGGGTCGGACGTGTTCTCGATCACTGCCATCCACCACTGGCTGGAGCGAGCCCATGACACTGCCTTCTGGGGAACCCTCATACGACCTCGTGATCATCGGCGCGGGCCCGACCGGCCTGTTCGCCGCGTATTACGCCGGATTCCGCGGCCTTTCCATGGCCGTGGTCGATTCACTGCCGGAGCCGGGGGGACAGGTCACCGCCATGTACCCCGAAAAGATGATCTACGACGTCGGCGGGTTCGCCGCCGTGCGCGGACGCGACCTCGTCCAAGGACTGGTCGACCAAGCCGCCCCGTGGAAACCGGACTATCTCCTCGGCCGCAAGGCGGAGAAGCTCGAGAACGCCGACGGCGGCGGCCTGATCCTGACCCTCGACGGTGGCGACACCCTGCGTGCCGGGGCGGTCCTGATCACCGCGGGCATCGGCGAGTTCACCCCGCGCCCGCTCCCCGCCGGGGACGGTTGGCTCGGCCGCGGCATGGTGCACTTCGTCCCGGCGCTGCAAGCGCACGCGGGGCAGCACGTCGTGGTCGTCGGCGGCGGTGATTCGGCGTTCGACTGGGTGCTCGCGCTGCACCCGATCGCGGCCAGCGTGACCCTCGTGCACCGGCGCGCGAAGTTCCGCGCCGCCGAGTCGATCGTGCGGCAGGCGCGGGAACTGGGCGTGCGGATCATCACCGACGCGGAGGTCGCGCGGTTCGTGGAGACGCCGGACGGCGCGCTGACGGCGGTCGACGTCCAGATCAAGGGCGCCGACGACGAGCGGCTGTCCGCCGACACGGTCGTCGCCGCGCTCGGCTTCACCGCGGACCTCGGCCCGATCGAAAGCTGGGGGCTGGAGATCGACCACCGCGCGATCAGCGTCGACACAACCATGGCCACCGCTCGCGAGCGTGTCTACGCGGCGGGCGACGTGGCGGCGTACCCGGGGAAGGTGAAACTCATCGCCACCGGGTTCGGCGAGGCCGCGACTGCGGTCAACAACATCGCCGTCGCGCTCGACCCGGACGCGCATCTGTTCCCCGGTCACTCCAGCAACGCCGACTAGGCCCGGAGTGGAGCAAGGGACCTTTGCTAGCGTCCGTTAGCGTGCTAATCGTTGGCAAGCTGACGAGCGTTAGCAAAGGTCCCTTGCTCTTCTTCCGCAGGTCAGGGGGTGGGTTTCGGGGGAGCGGGTGGCGGTTTCGGCGCGGTCTTCTCGGCGATCCACGACGTGTACGCGACCGCTGAGGTGTAGATCGACGGTCCCGTCGCGCAGGTCGCGTCGCCGTTGCCTGGGCGGCTGGTCAGGCCGAGCAGCAGCCATCGGTCGCCGTCCTTCGCGATCTCCGGGCCGCCGGAATCGCCGTAGCACGAACCGGCCTTGCCGCCGGGGTTCTCGGTGCACAGTTCCGTCTTGGCGTCGAACGGCGCGACGCAGCCCTTCGCGTCGACGACGTGTGTGTCCAGCTGCTGGAGGGTGGCTGGCGGCTTCCCGCAGTCCAGGGTCGGGCAGGTCTGGCCCCAGCCGAGCAGCCGCGTCACCGTGCCTGGTGCGGTGACCGTGCCGAGCGCGATCGGCGCGGTCTTGACCGGGGCGGAAAGCCGCACCAGCGCGATGTCGCCGCCGGGGACATCCGGCTTGTCCGGGTTGAACGCCGGGTTGACCACGAACTCGGCGGGCTGCGCCGTCTCGCCGCCCTGACCGCTGTCGTTGCTGCCGATCCGCGCGGTCACCACCTCGGGCTTCTTGCCGTCCACGCAATGTGCGGCGGTGACGAACCAGGTCGGCGCGATCAGCGCGCCCGCGCAGAACAGCTTCCCGCCCGAGGTGTGCAGCGACACCGTGAACGGGTACGGCTGATCGGCGTCCTTGCCGCCGACGATGTCGTTGTCCGCCGCGGCGGTGCCGGTGACCAGTGCCAACGCGCCCACGAGCGCCAATAGCAGCACCAGCGGGCGCGGTGGCTTCGCGCTCGCGGCGGGGGTACGTGCCTCGAGCTCGGTCACCGGGACTCCTTACGGCAGCGGGGGTACGACGTCGGCGTCGGGCGAGTCGCCGAGGTGACCGTCGAAGTCGACCGAGGCGTACGCCCGCAGCTTGTTCAGCCGGTGGTAGCCATCGATCATTCTGACCGTTCCGGACTTGGACCGCATGACGATCGACTGCGTCGTCGCGCCGCCCGCCCGGTAGTGCACCCCGCGCAGCAGGTCGCCGTCGGTGACGCCGGTCGCGCAGAAGAACACGTTGTCGCCGCGCACCAGGTCGTCGGTGGTGAGTACCCGGTCGAGGTCGTGGCCGGCGCCGACCGCCTTCTCCCGCTCGGCGTCGTCCTTCGGCCACAGCCGCCCCTGCAGTTCGCCGCCGAGGCACTTCATCGCGGCCGCCGCGATGATGCCCTCGGGGGTACCGCCGATCCCGATCAACATGTCGACACCGGTGGTCGGCCGGGCCGCGGCGATCGCGCCCGCGACGTCACCGTCGGAGATGAACCGGATCCGGGCGCCCGCCTCGCGGACCTCCTTGATGATCTGCTCGTGCCGCGGCCGGTCCAGGATGCACACGGTCACGTCGCCCTTGCTGCTGTTCTTCGCCTTCGCGACCCGGCGGATGTTCTCCGCGATCGGCGCGGACAGGTCGATCGTGCCCGCGGCCTCGGGGCCGACGGCCAGCTTCTCCATGTAGAACACCGCGGACGGGTCGAACATCGCGCCGCGCTCGGCGACCGCGAGCACCGCGAGCGCGTTCGGCATGCCCTTGGCCATCAGCGTCGTGCCGTCGATCGGGTCGACCGCGACGTCACAGTCGGGACCGTCGCCGTTGCCGACCTCTTCGCCGTTGTAGAGCATCGGCGCTTCGTCCTTCTCGCCCTCGCCGATGACGACGACGCCGCGCATCGAGACGGTCGAGACGAGCTGGCGCATGGCATCGACAGCGGCGCCGTCGCCGCCGATCTTGTCGCCCTTGCCCACCCAGCGCCCGGCCGCCATCGCGGCGGCTTCGGTTACTCGGACCAGCTCCATCGCGAGGTTGCGGTCGGGCGCTTCGCGACGGCGCGGGGCGCTGGCGGACTCGCTGACGGTGGACATGCGGGCCTCCCGGGTTCTGAGCAGGGCGGGTGCCCAGTCTCTCAGATCGCGAACCCGCTGCGGTCGCCCAGCGGCATGGTGAACGTCACTGGGAGTCGTCGCCGGTGTCCTCGACCGAGGCCAGCGCGGCCTCGATCCGCTCACGTGCGCCTTCGAGATGCCGTTCGCAGAGCTTCGCCAGTTCCTCGCCCTTTTCCCACAGGGCAAGCGACTGCTCCAGGGACAGGCCGCCCGCCTCGAGCTCGCGCACGACCTCGACCAGCCGGTCGCGGGCCTGTTCGTAGCCGAGTTCGGCGGTCTCGCTGCCAGGTTCGCTCACGCTCGAAGATCTCCCACCTTGCGGTGTTTTCCGGTGCCTGCCGCCTCCGCGTCGGCGGCGGTGTGAGCGCACACTACCGCGCTGGCCATCGCGTGGTCGTACCCCACGAAGGCGAGCGCGAACTCCTGGCCGTCACCGTCCGCGATGGCCTCTTCGATCTGCTCCTGCGCGCCCGCGACCCGCCGCCGGTGCCCGGCACCATCCGCGAACCACCATCGGGTGCCGACCTGCATCGACGTCGCCTCGGACAGCCTGCGCAACTGCGGTCCCAGCTCGCGCCGCGCGGCCGCGCCGCATCCCGCCAGCAGCGCCGTCCAGCACGCGCTGGCCGCCTGATCGGTCCTGATCGCCTGGCGCAGCAGCGGCGCTGCGTCGAGCCGGGCCGCAGCGTCCACGGTCAGCGGGAGAAACGCCGGTGACCGGTGGTTCACGACCGTTCTCCATCCGTGGGCGACGCGTTGTCGGTGACGGCGCCCACCGCTCCGTCGCCGACGCGAATGCGAAGCCGGGCACCTCCCTCGATGCCGGAGACGGAGCGCAGTACCTGGAGGTTGCCTTCGTCGTCGGTGAACTGCACGACGGCGTAGCCACGCGCCAGCGTCGCGGCGGGGCCGAGCGCGGTGAGCCGGGCCCTGGCGCTCGCCAGTTCCGCCTGATCCTTCGCGAGCAGGCCGAGCACCGCGCGGCGCGCGCGTTCGCGATGGACGTCGACGTCGTCGGCGCGACGCTCGATCGGGCCCAGTGGATCGGCCAGCGACGGACGGCTACGCAGCTGGTTCAGCAGCCTCGTCTGGGTGTCGACCCAGCCGTGCAGCGCGCGGCGCCCGCGATCGCGCATCTGCCGCACCCGCTCGGTCTCCTCGCGCACGTCCGGGACGATCCGCTTGCTCGCGTCGGTGGGCGTCGAGCAGCGCAGGTCCGCGACGTGGTCGAGCAGCGGGGTGTCCGGTTCGTGCCCGATCGCGCTGACGACCGGCGTGCCGGCGGCCGACACCGCGCGGCACAGTGCCTCGTCGGAGAACGGGAGGAGATCCTCGACGCTGCCGCCGCCCCGCGCGATCACGATGACGTCGATCGCCGGGTCCCTGTCCAAAGTGGAGAGTGCGCGGATGATCTGCGGGACCGCCTGCGGCCCCTGCACCGCGGTGTTGACGACCTTGAACAGCACGTGCGGCCAGCGCGCCTGCGCGTTGACGAGCACGTCGCGCTCGGCCGCGGACGCCCGGCCCGTGATGAGGCCGACGCCTTGCGGCAGAAAGGGAATCCTGCGTTTGCGCGCGGAGGAGAACAGCCCTTCGGCGGCCAGCAGCTTACGCAGCCGCTCGATACGGGCGAGCAGTTCGCCGATGCCCACCGCGCGGATTTCGTTGGCCCTCAAGCTCAACGTGCCGCGGCCGAGGAAGAACGACGGCTTCGCGTGCAGCACCACGCTCGCGCCTTCGCGCAGTGGCGGGTCGATCGAGCGCAACAAGCCGATCGGGCAGGTCACCGACATCGAGACGTCCGCGGACGGGTCGCGCAGTGTGAGGAACGCCGTCGACGTGCCGGGGCGCGCCGAAATCTGGGTCACCTGGCCTTCGACCCACACCGCGCCGAGGCGGTGGATCCAGTCGCCGATCTTGCGGGCGACCGTGCGGACCGGCCAGGGGTGCTCCGCACTTGTCGAGGGAGCCGCCGGTGCGGCGGAGGATTCCGTGCTCACCGGCCCTCCGTGCCGTTCCCTTCCTCGCCGCCGTTGCCGTCGTCCTCGGCCTTGCGCGCGTTGCCGATGCGGCGCGCGAGCATTCCGACGAACGAGGGCCGGTCGGCGTTGGCCCGCTCGTAGGCGAGCAGTTCCTCGAGCTGCGAGACGGACAGCTTGCGCAGCCGGGCACGCAGCTGGGGCAGCGTCAGCTGGTCGTAGTTTGCCAGCCCGGCCGGACCGGAGCCGGTCGATTCGCCAGTGCTGTCGAACTCGCCGTCGAGGTGCTCCGCGGCGAGCGCGCGCTCTTCTTCGGCCCACGGATCGCCGAGTTCCGCTTCGAGGTCGGCCGGTGACACAGGGTGACCGTTGACCTCCGCGCGTGGCTCCGGGACGTCCGCGACCGGGGTGAGCGTCGGCCGGGCGGGCGGGAGGTCCGGTTCGAGGTCCTCGTCGAAGGTCGCCCAGCTGGGCGTGTCCTCGACGGGGCGGAGTCCGGCCAGCGCGTCGTCACCCTTGATGGCCAGCTCGGTGACGTGCTGCTGGACGCGCATGGAGAACTGGAGCACCTGGCTGACCACGGTGACCGGGAGCCCGGTGAGCTGCTTCGGGAGTTCGCGAACCCGCTCGGCGGTGGTGACGGCGAGGCCCGCGGCGACCCGGAGGGGGAGCGGGAGAGGCTTCATGCGTCTAGCCTGCCGCATCTACGCCATCCTGCCCAACCGAACGGGTGGGTCTCTTACCCCGACGTGACTGCGGGCACACCACGGACGAGGGACGCAGCTCACTCGAACGGGACTTCGAATGCGGTACGGGGCTGCCCGTACCCTGGGGGGCATGAGTTCTGCGAGTCCCGGAATCGAGCAGGCGGACACCCCGACGATCAGTGACTCCGGCGCGACCGGCAAGCGAGTGCTGCTCGCCAAGCCACGTGGTTATTGCGCCGGCGTCGACCGCGCGGTCATCGCCGTCGAGAAGGCACTCGAGGTGTACGGCGCGCCGGTGTACGTGCGCAAGGAGATCGTGCACAACAAGCACGTCGTGGAGACGCTGCGCGAGCGCGGCGCGATCTTCGTCGACGAAACCACCGAAGTGCCCGAGGGCGCGCTCGTGGTGTTCTCCGCGCACGGCGTTTCGCCCGCGGTGCACGCCGAGGCAGCGGACCGGAACCTGCGCACCATCGATGCCACGTGCCCCTTGGTGACCAAGGTGCACAAGGAGGTCAACCGGTTCGCGAAGGACGACTACGACATCCTCCTGATCGGCCACGAAGGGCACGAAGAGGTCGAGGGCACCGCGGGCGAAGCCCCGGAGAAGGTGCAACTCGTCGACACCGCCGAGGACGTCGACAAGGTCGAGGTTCGCGACCCGTCCAAGGTCGTGTGGCTGTCCCAGACGACGTTGAGCGTCGACGAGACGATGGAACGCGTCGACCAGCTTCGCGGGCGCTTCCCCGGCCTGGCCGACCCGCCGAGCGACGACATCTGTTACGCCACCACGAACCGCCAGGTCGCGGTCAAGGCGATGGCGGCCGAATGCGACCTCGTGCTGGTCGTCGGTTCGACGAACTCGTCGAACTCCAAGCGGCTGGTCGAGGTCGCGCTCAAGGCCGGTGCCCGCGACGCGCACCTGATCGACTTCGCCCGCGAGGTCGACGAGAGCTGGCTCGAAGGCGTCACGACCGTCGGCGTCACCAGCGGCGCCTCGGTGCCGGACAACCTGGTGATGGACCTGCTGGCGTGGCTCGCCGAACGCGGCTGGGCCGACGTCGACGAGGTCACCACGGCGAACGAGAAGATCGCGTTCGCGCTCCCGCCCGAGTTGCGCAAGGCCCTGTAACAAGCTCAAGAAACAGTTCAGCCGCAAGGCCTCGGACGAGGCCTTGCGGCTGAATGCGTTTTCCAGGCTCGGGAATCTCCGAGGACTCAGCGTTCGTCGTCCCAAGGCCGCGGACGCCGGGGCTGCGGACGGCCCTGGGTGCGACGTGGGGGCGGGGCGTCCCCACCGCGAGGATCCTCGCGCGGGATGCGGCGACGAGGCGGTTCGCCGCCTCGCGGCTCGCGGCGACGCGGAGGTTCGCCGTCCATGGGCCGCGGAGCGCGCGGCTGCCGGGCACCGCCCGGCGGCGGAGTGCGTGCGGCGCGCGTGCCCGGCTCGCGATCAAGCGGTTCCCGGCCGCCACGCGCCGCGCGGCCACCGCCTTCGGCGGGCGGACGGGGACGTCGAGGCGGTTCGCCGTCGCGTCCGGCGCCCCGGCGCGCGTCCGGCGGCAGCGGTGTCTGCCCGGTTCTCGAACCCGGTGGGCGCGGGCGACCGGCGGCGGCCGCTGCGCGCGAGGGCGGGCGCTCGTCGTCTTCGCGGCGACGTTCCGGCTTTGCCTTGCCCTTGACGGCGACCGGCGCGTTCGGGTCACGTTCGCGATAGATCCGGAAGAAGCCGAGGGCCAGGGTCAGCACGGTGGCGATCGCCATCACCGGGAAGCTGTTGATCAGCGGCTGGCCGATGTTGAAGATCCGCGAGAACATGTCGCCGCCGCCGTTCTCCGAGCTGGAGGTGAGCAGCACGATGGCGGGCACCGTTATGGCCAGCACCAGCGGCGGCTGCACCATCGGGCCGAACAACGCCCGACGCTGCACCGCGACGACCGCGGCCACGGCTCCCACGACGTAGCAGATCTGGAACAGGATGCCCAGGTCACCGGTGGCCTTCTTGGCGACGAAGGCGCTCACGACCGCCAAGCCGAGGCAGACCAGCACCGCCCCCCACCAGGGGAGGCCGCGCCTCGCCCCCACGAGCGGACGCTCGTCCCATGGCACTGGTACGTCGTCGGCATCTGGATCGCTCTGGCGATCGCGTATCGCGGTCACAAGGCAACACCGTATCCGGTAGTTGTAAAGATCTTGCTACCCATCCGCGCACATGGCGGACTCACCACCCGGCGGCGTGACGCCCTGTGCGTACCGGAAGGCCTACTGGTCTGGTGCCCGGTGTCAGCTCGCGGCCAGTTCGTCCCCCTTTCTGACCTGCGGGACTTCCGCGGGACTGCCCGCCGCGTCGGTGAGCGGCGCGACCGTGGCGCGGAAGTTCTCCAGCGCCTCCAGTTCCCGGCGCCGGGCGGAGATGAAGCGCTGCAGATGTGTGCCCGAAAGGTTAAGAGCCTCGACCGCGTTACCCGCCGCCCGATGCGCCGCCGCGGCCCCCGCCCGGACCTGTTCGACGTCCTCCACCAGTGCCCGGTCGCTCCCGGCGAACAGCGCGGCCGAGGCCAGCACGCCGAACCCGGTCGGCCCGCACAGGAACACCCGGCGGTCGATGAGCCAGCGCAGCAGCTCGGGGTCGGTGTCGAGCGCCGCGACCACGGCCGCGTCCGACGGGACGAACATGATCGTGCCGTAGATCGCGTCCGCCCAGCGCTGGTAGCCCTTCCCGGCCAGTTCGGCGGCCCGCGACCGCAGTTGCCGGACGTGCACGCGCAGCGCGTCCAGCCGCTCCTCGGGGTCGTCGGTCTCCACCGCCTCGGCCCAGCACGCCATGCTCGCCTTGGCGTCCACCGGCACCGTACGGCCGCCGCCGACGCGCAGCACCATGTCCGGTTTCGCCGCGCCGCCGCCCGCGAGGTCGGTCTGCAGGGTGAAGTGCAGTTCCTCGCGCAGCCCGAGCGCTCTCGCGGTTTCCACCAGTACCTGTTCGCCCAGCTCGCCCCGCCCGCTGATCGAGGCGAACGCGACCTCGTAGCGCCGCAGCGCGAGCTGCTGCTGATCGGTGCGGGCACGCTCGGCCGCGACCAGCTTCGCCGCAGCGTCCGCCCGCCGCATGCCGTCGTTGTACAGCCGCCACAGCACGGCGATCGCGACGAGCAGCAGCAGTGCGAGCACCACGGCCGCGGTGGTGATCACCGTGCTCACCGATCCTCCTCCTCATTCTTTCCGGGTCTTCCGGCTCGGCACCCGCCGAACGCGAGGGGGCCATCATGGCGGACGGCACCGACAAAACGCGGAACCGGCTGGTCGCACTGCGTAGCGATGACCGGAATCCGGCGCCTTGCCAGTGTGTCCGTCCCGGCGGGGTTCCCGGCGTTCGCCACGCCCGGCAAGGCCGCTCGAAGGAAGCCGTTCGGACATTCGGCCGCCCACCAGGGGACCTGGACGAAGTAGCTCACACGTTCGAGTGGAGCAGGCGGCGTGCCTCCCCCTTCTTGTCGGGCTCAGGTCCTACCTTGGGCCGCGTGAGACTCCTCCACACCTCCGACTGGCACATCGGCCGCACCTTCCACGGGGCCGATCTGCTCTCCGAGCAACAAGCCGTGCTCGGGCACCTCGCCGACCTCGTGGTCGACGAGGCGGTCGATGCTGTGCTGGTCGCGGGGGACATCTACGACCGCGCTGTGCCGTCCGCGGAGGCGGTCCGGGTCGCCACCACGGCGATCGGCCGGATCCGCGCGGCGGGCGCGCAGCTGGTGATCACGCCGGGGAACCACGATTCGGCGCCGCGGCTCGGCGCGTTCGCCGAATTCGCCGCGGCGGGCGGGCTGCATCTGCGCGCCACGGTCGCCGGAATCGCCGAGCCGGTGCTGATGGCCGACGAACACGGCCCGGTGGCCTGCTACGGCATCCCATACCTGGAGCCGGAACCCTCCCGGCACGCGCTCGGGGTACCGGAAGCGCGCGGCCACACCGGCGTACTCACCGAGGCGATGCGGCGGGTCCGCGCCGACCTCGCCGAGCGCGCCGGGACGCGGTCGGTGGTGCTCGCGCACGCGTTCGTCACCGGTGGCGCGCCGAGCGAATCGGAGCGGCCGATCGCGGTCGGCGGGGTCGAGCAGGTGCCGGGGTCGGTCTTCGACGGTGTCGACTACGTCGCGCTCGGCCATCTGCACGGCCCGCAGACGCTGGCCGAGCACCTGCGTTACTCGGGCAGCCCGCTGGCGTACTCGTTTTCCGAGGCGCGGCAACGTAAATCGGTCTGGCTGGTCGATCTCGACGAGCACGGTCTCGCCGAGGTCCGCAGGCACGAGCTGCCGGTACCCCGGCCGCTGGGCACGCTGAAAGGCGAGCTGGAGGAGCTGCTTTCGGCCCCAGAGCACGACGAATGGACCGAGCACTTCCTGTCGGTGACGGTGACCGACAGGGTGCGTCCGGTCGACGCCATGCGCAAACTGCGCGAGCGGTTCCCGTACGCGGTGCACATGGACTGGGAACCCGAAGGCGGCCATGCGGGCAAAGCGCTGAAGTACGCGGAAAACGTGCGTGGCCGGTCCGACATCGAGATCACCCGCAGCTTCCTGGAGGACTGCCGGGGCACGGGCCCGAGCGAGCGGGAGGAGCGGCTGGTGTTCGCCGCGCTGGAAGCGGCCGATCGTGGGGCGATCGCGAAATGAGACTGCATCGCCTGGAGGTCGCCGCGTTCGGTCCGTACTCGGGGCGCGAGGAGGTCGACTTCGACGTCCTCGGTGCCGACGGCCTGTTCCTGCTGCACGGGGAAACCGGCGCGGGCAAGACCACGCTGCTCGACGCGATCGCCTTCGCGTTGTTCGGTGTGGTGCCCGGTGCGCGTGGCGAGGTCAAACGGCTGCGGTGCGATCTCGCCCAGCCGGACCAGCTGACCGAGGTCGTGCTCGAACTGACCGTGCAGGGTCAGCGGCTGCGGATCGTGCGCAGCCCGGAGTACCAGCGGCCGAAGCGCCGGGGCGAGGGCACGACGACGCAGCAGGCGAAGGTGTCGCTGACCTGGATCGGCGACCCACCGCACGGATTGCCACCGGAAGGCTTGATCCGGATCGAGGAGGTCGCGCGGACCGTCGAGCGGCTTCTCGGCATGACGGCGCACCAGTTCTTCCAGGTCGTTTTGCTGCCGCAGGGCGAGTTCGCGCGGTTTTTGCGTTCGGACACCACCGAGCGCGAAAAGCTGCTGGAGCGCTTGTTCGGTACCGAACGGTTCTCCGACGTCGAGCGCTGGTTCGCGGATCTGCGTGCCGAACGGGGCCGGACGCTGCAGGAGCGCCAGCAGTCGGTGCGTGAGCTGGTGGCCCGGTACGCGCAGGCGGCACAGCAGGATCCGCCGGAGGAGGGGCACGCCGCGTGGGTCGACGACGTGCTGCGCGAGGTCACCGAGCGGGTCGAGTCGCACAAGGCCGAGCACGAGGTGGCACGGAAGGCCGCGGAACAGGCGGAGGCTGCGCTCAAGGAACGTGAGGCCGACGCGGACCGGGTTCGCCAGGTCCGGCGGGCCCACACCCGGCTGGCCGAGATCGAGGAGCAGGCGGGCCAGCGCGCGGAATGGGCGGAAGAGATCGCGGCGGCGCGGCGGGCCGCCGGGGTGATGCCCGAGGCCGAGGCGCTGGACCGGCGCACGGCCGAGCTCGATGACGCCGAGGAGAAGGCGGAGGCTCGTCGCGGGGAACTCGCGAAGCTGGGTTTCGACGCCGCCGGGCTGGACCACGCCGGGCTGCGCGCCAAGGCGGGCACGGTGCGCGAGGAAGCAGGCGCGCTCGCCGAGTTGGTCGCCGAGGCCGAGCAGCAACGCGCCGACGTCGCCCGCCGCCTGGAGCGGCAGCAGGTCGCGGATCGGGCGGCCGCCGAGGTCGAGGAACTGACCCGCGGGCAGGCCGAGATCCCGGCGAAGCTGGCCGAGCTGCGCGAGGCCGAGCAGGCCGCGGCCACCGCGGTGGCCACTGTGGACAGTGCGAAGGCGAGAGTCGAGGACCTCACGGCGGTAGCGCGGGATGTCGCGGAACTGCCCGCGGCCGAGCAGAAGGTCGGGCGGGGCGAGGCCAAACTGCGGGAGGTCGTCGACGCGCATCAGACGGCCCGGCAGCATCGCCTCGACCTGCGCGAGCGGCGGCTGGAGGGGATGGCGGCCGAACTGGCGGCGGGGCTGGCCGAGGGCGCGGCGTGTCCGGTGTGCGGTTCCGCGGACCACCCGGCACCCGCGAACCACGAGGTCGCGCTGGTCGACCCGGCGGAGGAACGTGCCGCCGAAGAGGCCGAGCAGCAGGCGGAGGCCTTCCGCCAGCGGGTGCTGTCCGCGCTGCACGAAGCCAAGGCGCGGCTGGAAGAACTGCGGAACCGGCTGGGTGAGCGGACCGCCGAGTCGGTGGCCGCCGAACTAGCGCAGGCACGGGAACAGGTCACCGACCTTACCGAGCGGGCGAGCCGCAAGGCCCGGCTCACCGAACGGATCACCACGCTCGAACGGGAGGCCGAGCGACAGTCCGAACGGCTGCGGCTGGCCGAACAGGCTCGGGCCACCGCGATGGCCGAGGTCGGCGTGCTCGACGAGCGGATCGCCGAACGTGATCGGCGGCTGGTCGCCGGGCGTGGCGACTTCCCCGACGTCACCGCGCGGCGGCGGCATCTCCTCGCGCTCGCCGGCGCGCTCGACGCCGTGGCGGAGGCCGAGGCGGCGGTCGAGGGCGCGAGCAAGCGGCTGGCCGAACAACGCATGATGGTCGAGGTCGCGTTGCAGGCCAAGGTGTTCGCGACGCTGGACGCGGCACGCACCGCGCACCGCACCGAGGAACAGATCAAGAAGCTGGAACAGGGCCTCGCCGACGCGGAGGCGTCCGCGGCCTGGGCACGGGAGGTACTCGCCCAGCCCGAGCTGTCCGGCGTTTCCCCGGATGACGTCATCGACGTCGCGGCGGCGGCCGAGGCGGCGCGGCGGACCCGGGTCACGGCCGAGTCGGCGTTCGCGACGCTGCGGGCGGTGATCGAGCAGCACGGCGAGCTGACGCGCCTGGCGGGCCGGATGAAGGCCGCGCTGGCCGAGCTGGCGCCGGTCGAAGAGGAGTACGCCGAGCTGAAGGCACTGGCCGAGGTGGTCAACGGCCGCGGGCAGAACAGCCGGAAGATGTCGCTGCGGTCCTACATCCTCGCCGCCAAGCTGGAGGAGGTCGCGATCGCCGCCACCGCCCGGCTGCGGACGATGAGCCAGGGCCGGTACTCCTTCGTGCATTCCGACGCGGCCGGTGCGCGCGGCACACGTGGCGGGCTCGGGCTCGACGTGCTCGACGACTACTCGGGCTCGGTCCGTCCGGCGAAGACGTTGTCCGGCGGCGAATCGTTCCTCGCCTCGCTGGCGCTCGCCCTCGGTCTCGCCGACGTCGTGGCCGCCGAGACCGGGGGAGCACTGCTCGACACGTTGTTCGTCGACGAGGGGTTCGGGACACTCGACTCCGAAACCCTCGACATCGTGATGAACATCCTCGACGAGCTCCGCGCGGGCGGCCGGGTGGTCGGCCTGGTTTCGCACGTCGAGGAGCTGCGCCAGCGGATCCCGACCCGGCTCCGGGTCCGCAAGGCACGGGCGGGTTCGACGCTGGAGGTGGTCGCCTGCTGAAGATCAGGCCAAAATGGAGGCATGACTCAGCCACCGAACGGTGAGCCGCGATACCGGCTGCTCACGGGACCTGACGACGCGCACTTCTGCCGCAGGGTCAGCGATGCGCTGGACGCCGGATACGCGCTCCACGGCTCACCGGCGGCCACGCACGACGGCAACCAGGTGATCGTCGCGCAGGCCGTGGTGTGGCAGGGGCCGGAGAGCACCCCGGTGCAGGCCGCGGTCGCGCACGAACTCGAGGCGATGGAAGACGAGCTTAAGAGCGGCGAGTAACCGGTCGAGCCAGCTCGCTTCGTCGTCAGGCGGCCTCGTGGTCGAGCAGCCAGCGCTTGGTGTCGACGCCCCAGCGGAAGTTGCCGATCGCTCCGCCGGTCTTCACGACCCGGTGGCACGGTACGAACAACGCCGCCGCGTTGCGCGCGCAGGCCGAAGCGGCTGCCCGGATCGCGGCCGGGTTCCCGGTCAGTTCCGCGTAGCCGGCGTAGCTGACCGGTTGCCCGGCGGGCACCTTCCGCAGCACGTCCCAGGCGTGCTGGCGGAAGGCGCCCGAACGCTGCCGGACCTCGATGCCGTCGACGGCGTCCAGTTCCCCGGCGTGGTAGCGGCGGATCGCGGTGGTGACCGGTCCGAGGTCGCGCCGTTCGGTCAGCTCGCCGGGAGCCAGCGACGGTGAGATCAGCGGCGTCAGCTCGGCGACGTCGCCGGTCCAGCCGGAGGCGAGGACGGCCCCGTCCCCGGTCACGACCGTGCTGAACGGCCCGACCTTGGTGTCCACAGTGGACCAATACGCGATACTCACGAAACTTCTCCTTGGCGGTGAAACAGAATCAGGTGAATCAGGCGGGGCGAATCAGAGATCGGCTCGCCACAAGTACATACCGGCGTAGGAACACCACGGTTGCCAGCCCCGGGCTCGTTCAGCGAGCGTGGCGGCGTCGATGCCGAGCGCTTCCGCGCCGCGCCGCAGCGCCAGGTCGTCCGCCAGAAGGACGTCGGGCGCGCCGAGTACGCGCATGAGCACGTAGTCGGCTGTCCACGGTCCGATTCCGGGACAGGCGAGCAACTCGTCGCGCAGTTCCTCGGCGTCGCGGCCGATGTGAACGTCGAGGGCGCCTTCGGCGAGCGCGGCCGCCACCGAGGTGATCGCCTCGATACGCCGCTTCGGCCCGCGCAGGATGTCCGCGCCCTCGGCGGCGATGCGGGCGGATGTCGGGAAGAGCCGCTCCAGCGGGGCGTCCCCGCCGGGCACCGGCTCGCCGAGCGCGTCCGCGAGTGAGCCCGCCGCCGTCCGCGCGGCGGCGACCGAGACCTGCTGCCCGAGCAGGGCGCGGATGACCAGCTCGTCCCCGTCGACCGCCCCCGGCACCCGCATCCCGGGTACCGCGGCCACGAGCGGTGCCAGTGCCGGGTCGGCGCCCAGCACCCGGGTGACCGCTTCGGGGTCGGCGTCCAGGTCGAGCAGCCTGCGGACGCGGCTGACCGCGCTGCTCAAATCCCGCAGGTCGGTCAGGTGCAGTTCGCAGCGCACGTGATCCGGTCGCGGGCTCAGCCACACCGTGCCGCTCCCGTGTGCGAGCCGCAGTGTGCGGCCGTAGCCGGTGATGCCGTTGTCGTCGCTCACGACGTGCTCGACACCGGGAATCGCGCGATCGGCCAGGAATCGCAGGATGCCGTCCGCGTCGAACGGGGGACGGAACGGCAGGCGCAGGCTCAGCCGCGTGGCACCACTGAGCCCCTCGGTGTCCTGACGGCCGCGACGCAGGCTGGCGGCGCGAAGCTGCGAAGGCGTCGTCGCGAACACCTCGCGGATGGTCTCGTTGAACTGCCGGACGCTGGAGAACCCGGCGGCGAACGCGACGTCGGTCAGGGGCAGTTCGGACATCTCGATGAGCAGCCGCGCCGAGTGTGCGCGGTGGGCGCGGGCCAACGCCAGCGGCCCGGCGCCGAGTTCCGCGGTGAGCACCCGGCCGAGCTGCCGTTCCGAGTAGCCGAGCCGTCGCGCCAGGCCGGGGACACCCTCGCGCTCGACCGTGCCGTCCGAGATCAGCCGCATCGCCCGCGCGGCGAGGTCGGCGCGGATGTTCCAGTCCGGCGACCCGGGCACGGCGTCGGGCAGGCACCGGCGGCACGCGCGGTAGCCGTTCGCCTGCGCGGCCGCGGACGTCGGGTAGAAGCTGACGTTCTTCGCCTTCGGCGTCAGCGCCGGGCACGACGGACGGCAGTAGATGCCCGTCGTGCGTACGGCCATGATGAACTGGCCGTCGAAGCGGGAGTCGCGGGCGGCCACCACCCGGTAGCAGCGCTCGGTGTCGCGCCAGATCGCCGGGGCCGCCGAGAGCGGCGCGGTGGCGGTTTGCTGGGTCATGACTTCGATGATGCCAGCAGGTCAGACGTGTGACTGGCGGAAATCCGACAGGACGTTCGCGGGCGCGGGGATACTGTGACGGCATGACGATCGCCGGGCATCCATGGGAGTGGGACGAACCGGAGTGGCGCGGCCAGGTGGGCCGGGTGCGCGCGGGCAGGCGCTTGGTGCCCGAGCACTGGCCTGGTGGGGCGAAGGTCGCGGTGGCCCTGTCGTTCGATTCCGACCACGAGACAATTCCGTTGCGGGACAAGGAGTTCAGCCCCTGTCAGCTGTCGCAGGGCGAGTACGGCAGCCGGGCCGGTGTGCCGAGGGTGCTGCGACTGCTGGCCGAGCACGGCATCACCGCCACGTTCTTCGTCCCGGCGGTGTCGGCGCTCCTGCATCCCGGCGACATCACGGCGTTCGTCGAGGGCGGGCACGAGGTCGCGTTGCACGGCTGGATCCACGAGCGCAACACCGCGTTGCCGCCCGGCGTCGAACGCGAGTTGACGTTGCGCAGCGCGGATACGCTGGAGCGGCTGGCGGGTACCCGGCCGGTCGGCCTCCGCACGCCGTCGTGGGACTTCAGCACCGACACGCTCGACGTGATTCGGGAGCTGGGCCTGCGCTACGACTCCTCGCTGATGGCCGACGACGAGCCGTACGAGGTGCTGGCCGACGGCGAACCGACCGGGCTGGTCGAGATCCCGGTCGAATGGATCCGGGACGACGCGCCGTTCTTCCCGCGTGACCCGACGCGGCCCGCCATGGCGCCGCGGCAGGTCCTCGAGATCTGGCGTGACGAGTTCGACGCCGCCTACGCCGAGGGCGGGGTGTTCCAGCTCACCATGCACCCGCACGTAATCGGCCACCGGTCACGGTTGGTGGCGCTGCGGGAACTCGTCGAACACATCGCAGGTCACGACGGGGTCTGGTACGGCTCCCATGTCGAAGTCGCCGAGTGGGTGCTGGTGCACAGCGGCGGAGGAGGCGCCACGTACACTGCGGGGTCGTGAGCCTTACCCTCGGTATCGTCGGCTTGCCCAACGTCGGCAAGTCCACCCTCTTCAACGCGCTGACCCGCAACGACGTGCTCGCCGCGAACTACCCGTTCGCCACGATCGAGCCCAACGTCGGTGTCGTCCCGCTGCCCGACCCGCGGCTGGACAAGCTCGCCGAGGTGTTCGGCTCGGAGAAGATCGTGCCCGCCGTCGTGTCCTTTGTGGACATCGCGGGCATCGTGAAGGGCGCCTCCGAGGGCGCCGGGCTCGGGAACAAGTTCCTCGCGAACATCCGCGAGGCGAACGCGATCTGCCAGGTCATCCGCGTCTTCGACGACCCGGACGTGGTGCACGTCGACGGCCGGATCGACCCGTCGAGCGACATCGAGACGATCAACACCGAGCTGATCCTCGCCGACCTGCAGACGCTGGACAAGGCGCTGCCGCGGCTGGAGAAGGAAGCGCGGACGAAGAAGGAGAACAAGCCCGCGCTGGACAACGCGCAGAAGGCCAAGGAGATCCTCGACGCCGGGCGGACCCTGTTCCAGGCGCAGAAGGAGGTCGACTTCGAGGCGCTGCGGGAGCTGAGCCTGCTCACCACGAAGCCGTTCCTCTACGTCTTCAACGCCGACGAGGCCGTGCTCACCGACGAGGCCCGCCGCGAGGAGCTGACCAAGCTGGTCGCCCCGGCCGACGCCGTCTTCCTCGACGCGAAGGTCGAGGCCGAGCTGCTGGAGCTGGACGACGAGGAGTCCGTCCGCGAGCTGCTGGAGTCGGTCGGCCAGAACGAACCGGGCCTGTACTCGCTGGCGCGCGCCGGCTTCCACACCCTCGGCCTGCAGACCTACCTCACCGCGGGCCCGAAGGAGGCTCGCGCGTGGACGATCCCGCAGGGCGCGACCGCGCCGCAGGCCGCCGGGGTCATCCACACCGACTTCGAGCGTGGCTTCATCAAGGCCGAGGTCGTTTCCTACGCGGACCTGATCGAGGCCGGCGCCATGGCTGCCGCGCGCTCCGCCGGGAAGGTCCGCATGGAGGGCAAGGACTACATCATGGCCGACGGCGACGTCGTCGAATTCCGCTTCAACGTCTGAAGTGCGACATACCACCACATTGGTGATCTTGCAACCATGCAGGTCAGGTAGGTTTGGTCTTTCAGGATCAACCTCTTACCCGTGCCTGTGCTGACCTGGAAGCACCCCTCAGAACCCCTTCTTTGCTGACGTGGGATGCCAACAGGGCACGCTCGAACTGGCAGGTTGGACACAGGTCAAACCCAGCCTTGGTTACCACGCATTGCAAGCATCGCTGTGGCGGGCGAGGACGACAACCGTCCTAGCCCCAGGTGGCCACAGTGACTGTCGCTACGGATACGGCGACCGTCGAGGGCTATGACGACCGCCCGTGCGTCGCCATCAGCGGGGTGGCTAAGGGGGTCGCTTCTGTGGCAAGGGGGCGGTTCCCTCGCAAGTCCAGAGGGGGCAGCGAGCGGTGTCCCGTGACTGAGGCGTTTGTGCCGGACGAACCGCGAACCGGCCTTCGGCGTCAGTGCGGCCTGGTCCCGGTACGCTTCCCAAGGTCACCACGGTTGGAGGAAAGACATGGGTACTTCGGGGCGTCTCAGCTTGTCGTGGATCAATAAGGACAGGTCGCTCATCAGCACCCAGAACGGTGGCTATGAGTGGGTCGACCGGGATGACTTCCGGGTGTCCGAGACACGCCTCCTCCGTGATGTCGCGGTGGTGGGAGAGGTGCACGACGATCTCAAGCGCGCCGAAGACAATCTGTTGATTGCGGGGGATAGTGGGGACGCGCTGCGGGCTCTCACGAGACTTCCTGAGTTTTCGGACAAGTATCTGGGAAAGGTGAAGCTCGTATACATCGACCCGCCCTTCAATACGGGGCAGGCTTTCGAGCACTATGACGACGGGCTTGAGCACTCCGTTTGGCTCACGATGATGCGCGATCGACTTTTACTCATTCGCGAACTTCTGGCCGACTCTGGAAGCGTTTGGGTGCACCTCGATGACGCGGAAATGGCCTACTGCAAGGTGCTCATGGATGAAGTGTTCGGCCGCAGGAATTTCATCTCAACGATCGTTTGGAAGCGCCGGAACGATCCCCGTAACACGGCGCAGTACCTCTCGGGTGATCATGACTCGATCTTGGTGTTTGCCAAGAACATTGATGCGCTGAACTTCAACAAGCTTCCGCGCACCGAGGCCATGGACTCCGCCTACACCAACCCCGACAGCGATCCTCGTGGACCGTGGCGGCGCGGTGACCTCGCAGCCCGGAATTACTACTCCAAGGGAACCTACCCTGTTGTAACCCCTAGTGGTCGGAAGATCTCCGGTCCTCCGTCAGGAAGCTATTGGCGTGTCTCCGAGGAGGAGTTGAAGCGCCTCGACGCTGAAGGTCGGATCTACTGGGGGCCGGATGGAAACAGCCGACCGTATTTGAAGCGATACCTCACCGAGGTGAAACAGGGGCGTGTCCCATCTTCGGTCTGGCATCCAGAAGAGGTGGGGTTCGTCCGAAACGGCAAGGAGGAGGTCCGCGCTCTGGTGGGTGATGTTTTCGCTACTCCGAAGCCTGAGCGACTTCTGCGCCAGGTTATCACGATCGCGAGCGACCCGGAGGACATCGTCCTGGACTGCTTTGGCGGCTCAGGGACCACAGTCGCCACTGCGCACAAGCTGGGGCGCAGATGGGTAACGGTCGAGCGTGAAGCGGATACTGTGGAGAGTTTCGTTCGTCCCCGGCTTGAGAAGGTTGTCAACGGAGACGATTCCGGCGGAATTACGGACTCATCAGGGTGGGAGAAAGGCGGAGGATTCCGCTATCTCGAAGTTGCTCCCAGCATGTACGAATGCGTAGGTAAGCGGCTACTCCTTGCCTCCTGGGTGGTCGGGGACGCCTTCGTCGAGACTGCCTGTGCGCAGCTCCCTGGCTTCGAGTTGGAGCTGGGTGCCGAGCGGCCGTTTGTCGGCCGAAAGGGGCGACAGCGACTCGCTGTTGTCGACGGGCTTGTATCCGAGAGCACGGTTCGGTCTGTTGTTGAGGCCTTGAGTGAGAACGAGAGGGTGCTCATCGTTGCCAAGAGTTACTTGCGTGAGGCAGCAAGCTTACTGGAGAACATTAGCCCCGGCTCGCGTATCAAGAAGGCTCCTCAGGACCTGTTGGACATGAAGGGACGTGTACTGCGTTGAGCTGGATCAGGTACGACCAGGCGACGATCGAGGACCTTGCTACTCGCATGGAGCTGCGGGACCCAAACAGTCGCGCCGTGGCCAAGATCGTTGAGGAGATTCAGTCGGGGGACGGGCGAGAAATCGTTTGCGATCTGGCAACTGGCGTGGGAAAGACCTACATCTGCCGAGCTCTGATCGACTATCTCGCAGACCAGGGCGTTCGCAACATTCTGATCGTCACTCCGGGCCGAACCATCCAGAGGAAGACCGTCAATAACTTTAATCCCGGTCACCCGAAGTTTGTTCCTGGGGCGAACTACGAGCCCATCGTTATCACGCCTGAGAACTATGCCGGAGGGCGAGTTGGCGACGCGCTGCATGATCCTGATGCGCTGAAGGTCTTCATCTTCAACGTCCAGTTGCTTACGAAACCGACTGCCAAGACCTCGCGTACTGCGCACATGACCGATGAGTTCATCGGGACCGCGCTCTACGACCATCTGCGTACGGCTGAAGATTTGGTCATCATCGCAGATGAGCACCACGTGTACCGCAGCGAGGCAAAAAAGTTCCACGAAGCGGTCCGGGATCTTGAATCTCGCGCGCTTGTGGGTCTTACGGCTACCCCTGACGAGGCGGATCGCAGGGTGCCCGACCGGGTTGTGTTCCAGTATTCACTCGCCGAGGCCATCGCGGATGGGCTGGTGAAGATCCCCGTCATCGTCTATCGGGAGGACGGGCACACGGACATCGCTACCCAGTTAGCCGATGCTTGTCAGCTGCGCCGAGTGAAGGAGGAGACGACTCGGGACTGGGCTGAAAGCAACAGGCTGCCTATGGTCAACCCCGTCCTCTTTGTTGTGTGCCAGAGCGTCGCCGAGGCCACCGAAGTAGCCGCCATGCTGACCGGTCCCGGATTCATCGATGACCCCGAAGCGGTATTGCAGATCACCTCGGGCAGCAAGGAGGACGCGCTCGAAGCGCTGGCAGGCATTGAGGACACCGATTCCCCGGTGCGGGCAGTCGTGTCCGTCAACATGCTCAAGGAAGGGTGGGATGTCAAGAACATCAGCGTGATCGTCGCGCTGCGCACCCTCGCTTCCGAGACCCTTACCGAGCAGATCCTTGGTCGTGGTCTCCGCCTCCCCTACGGCGAGCGCGTCGGGTTCTCAATGGTCGACACCGTCGACATCATTGCGCACGACTCGTACCGAAAGCTCCTGGCCTCGAAGGAAGCGCTACTAGAACATGTCCTTCCTCAGAAGGCCGCGAAGGCTGGCGTCGGGGTTCCCCGGCCCGGTGGCGCAAGTCCCTTGCCGGGATACAGGGAGGTCGAGACACAAGGGATGTTGGTCTTCACCGCCGGGGCGCCCGTTAGGGACGGTGGTTTCGGCACGGAGACGTCTGAGGCAGCATTCATCGGCTTGGCGGATATGGAGCACCGGCTTGCTGAAGCCGGGGTCGAGAAGAAGCAAATCCGGCAGGTCATGAAGCCTGCCGAGGGGGCGCCGAGTATCAAGTTCCCCAGCAAGCGTCTGTTGGAGAAGCCGGACACGTATAGTCTCTCCTTCGTAAACCCTGACGCTGTCGTGAACATGGGGAAGCGATTCAAGGATGTGATAGAGGTTGACTTGAAGCGTAAGGCGATCAGTGCCTCGCGCGGGCTCGACGGCACGGTAACTATTCACACGCAGGATCAGAAGTCCAGCGTCGCGACTCAACGTAGTTGGCCGATTTCGAAAGTCAGGGAGGACCTCGAAGAACGGATCCTTAACCTGCCGCAGTTGAAGCTCACAACGGAGGAGGTCAACGCTGCGCAGGAGATCGTGCGAGTGTTCCTCGGCGCGGCGATCGAAGGCGCAGCGATCGAGGTTGACGCGGAGGACAGTACGCCCTGGGAGGAAGCTCGGGCGGATCTCGCGCTGTCACAGTTGGAGAATCTGGTGGCCTCCAGCTTCAAGCAGAAGCTCGCGACATCCGAGTACGAGCTCGTGACCGTGATCGTTCCGCCTCCGGCTCAGTCGTGGCCGGTACCGACGATGCCGAAAATGCAGATTATCGGCAAAGTCATCAAGGGCATGGGCTACACGGATTGGAGTAGCTCCATTCTCCCCGTCGTGCACTTCGACGCGCTGTCGACTGAGGTCAAGCTTGCCAATCTAATGGACGATAGTTCCAAGATTGAGTGGTGGTTGCGGCTCGAATCGCGAAGCGGTACGTACATCCAGCTCGCCAGCGGGGCGCGTTATTACCCTGATTTCATCGCCATAGACAAGGATGGCGTGCGCTGGCTCGTCGAGGGCAAATCCAACGCGGAGGCGGCCAGCGAGTCGGTGCTCGCTAAGAAGGAGGCCGCCGAAGCATGGGCGAAGGAAGTAACCGAACTTGGGCAGTTCGGGACATGGAAGTACCTGTTCGCCACCGAGGAGCATCTGAGCCAGTCGAATAGCTGGGACACCTTGCTGACGGTCACAGGTGCTCGGGGATAGGACATCGGAATCGCGAAGAGGAGCCCAGTCTGATGCCTGGGGCCCGACGGCAATGCATGGCACGGTAATCTGGTCGAGTTCCGCTTCAATGTCTAGTCGGTAGTCGGATGGAAGCCCCAGCGGGATGGTGATCCTGCCGGGGCTCCCGGAATGAGGACCGGATCTCGGGCCGGATTCTCTGACTACTGCAGACCGGAGACGCCGGGGACGACCACGCCGTACAGGTCGGCGATGGTCGCCAAGGCGCTGTGGTGCAGTTGCTCGGCGCTCACTTCCGCGACCGGCGTCGTCAACGGCCGGGTGGCGCAGGCGTCGGCGACGACTGTCGGGCGGTTGCCGCGCAGGAACGCGCCCTCGGCGGTGAACGTGACGCACATATTGGTCATGAACCCGGCGATGACCACGTTCTCGTGCCCGGCGGCGTCGACCTGCTCGCCAAGGTCGGTGTTCACGAAGGCGTTCGGCGCGCCCTTGACGACGACCGGCTCGCCCTCGGCCGGGGCGACGTCCGGGTGGATACCGCCGATCTCGGCCCGCACGTCGTACGGCGTGCCTTCCCCACCGTCGTTGACGACGTGGATCACCTTCGCTCCGGCGGCGCGGGCCTTGGCGAGCAGGTCCTTGGCCGCGGCCAGCGCGGGCCGCCATCCCTCCAGTTCCATCACGCCGCGGGTGTAGGTGTTCTGGTAGTCGACCATGATCAGCGTCGAGCCGGCCAGCGCCGCCGGGGTCTGGTCGAACCCGTTGAGCTCCCGCAGCGTCGTCCTCGCCATGTTCGGATGTCCTCTCGTTCGTTCTTTGCCCGCCCTTTGACCAGGCACAACCGACGCTAGACTCGGGGGAGGATGTCGGCAATGACATGCAAAGCGCAGAAACCGACATGGCGGAGCGGAGTGGGATGAAGAGATCGGAACGGCAGGCCCCCGAGAGACTCATCGCCGTGGTCCTGTTCGACCGGATCGACCTCCTCGACGTGACCGGTCCCGCCGAGGTTTTTTCCTTGCTCCAGCGGGAAATGGAGCGTCCGACGGGCTACCGCGTGGTCCTCGCCGCCGAGACGCTGGACCCGGTGACCACCTCCGCCGGAGTGCGGGTCCTGCCGGACGTGACCTTCGGGGAGTTGTCCGGGAAGGCGATCGACACCCTGGTCGTGCCGGGGGCGGTGACGGTCGGGGAGGGCCGGGAGATCGTCGCCCGATGCGACCCCGCCGTGGTCGAGACGGTGCGGCTGCTGGCCGGGCACACCCGCCGCGTGGCGTCGGTTTGCGTTGGCGCGCACATCCTCGCCGCGGCCGGGCTGCTCGACGGCAAGCGCGCCACCACGCACTGGTCCACCGCCCGGCAACTCGCCGCGGAGCACCCCGAGGTCACCGTCGACGCCGACCCGATCTTCATCCACGACGGCACGGTGTGGACCGGGGCCGGGCTGAGTGCCTGTCTCGACCTCGCCCTGGCGTTGGTGGCCGACGACTTCGGCCCGGAACTGGCCTCCCGGGTCGCGCGCCAGCTCGTGATGTTCCTGCGGCGGCCGGGCGGGCAGAGTCAGTTCAGCGTGTCGCTCGAGCCGGTGTCCGCGACCCGGCGGGTCGACGAGCTACGTCACCACATCGCCGCCCACCTCGCGGAGCCGCTGACGGTCGCCGACCTCGCGGCGCATGCGCACGTCACGGATCGGCAGATTACGCGGGTGTTCAAGGCCGAGCTGGGGATGACTCCCGCCGCCTATGTCGAGCACGCCCGCGTCGAGGCGGCTCGGCACAGGCTGGAGACGACCGACGAGACCTTGTCGCGCATTGCCGGCACCTGTGGTTTCGGCACTGTCTCGACGATGACACGGTCTTTCCGGCGGACGTTGAACACGACGCCGGGCGAGTACCGGGAGCGGTTTCGGATCGGGTAGCCGCCGTGCGCGGGATCAGGAATCCCTCACGCCCGCCCACAGGTTTTGGCCAGTTTCAGGTCAGTGGGGTCCCACCTGGAGAATTGCGTTCTCCTGGTCCTTCACCGTCACGTCGATCATGGTGTGCTCCTCCGTTCGGATGGCTGGTTCCGAGCGAAAGCCTAGACCGGCTGAACGGCACGATTTCCTTGCTGCCACAAAGAAGTCGCTGCCTCTCAGGTCATGGCGGTAGGTTGATCGGGTGGACATGACACTGCGGTTGACCGAAGAGCAGGCGCACGCGCTCAGGCAGCTCGCCGAGGCGGACGGCCTCAGCGAGCAGGATGCGGCTGTACGCGCCATTACCGAGGCAGCCGCGCGTGTGCGAGCCGGGCGAATTGCGGCCCTGTCCCGAGAAGGACGAACCCGGTACGCATTGCTGCTCGATCGGCTGGCGCAATGATGGCCGAGTACCTGACGCTGGACGATCTCCTGACAATTGCCGCGGACCTCGGGGTGCCCCAGGTGCGTGATCTCGGTCTGCTCGATGCGGCGGCAGAGCGGCCCCGGACCTCCGTCATGGGGGAGGACGCCTATCCGGAGCCGGTCGAAAAAGCCGCTGTGCTGCTGGAGTCGATCGTCCGCAATCATCCGCTCGTGGACGGGAACAAGCGGCTGAGCTGGATGGCCGCCTTCGTCTTCTGCGGACTGAACGGACTCGACCTGGACGCACCGGAGGACGACGCCTACAACCTGGTGATCGCGACCGCGACCGGCGCCGAGGCCTATCGCGACGTCGCCGCTTCGTTGGCGAACTGGACTGTGCCCCGCGACGCGGGCTGAGCGAGGAAGACCGCACTCCGGATCTGGTTACGGCTGGAGTTCCGGCGCTAGTCTGCGTACGTCAAGATCCTTCCACTGGGGAGAGTCCACTGTGCACAAACGAAGATTCGTCATGCCCGGAATCGCGGTCGCGCTGACCATCGGACTGGCGGTACCGGCGTCGGCGGCCCCTGCTTCGGCCGTCGAGCTCGCGCCGCTGCCGGGCGGATATCAGGCCACGGCCACGGGTATCAACGACAGCGGTGTGGTCGTCGGCTGGTCCTCCACGCGAACCGGGCCGACGCGGGCGGTGCGGTGGAACGCCGACGGCACTGCCGTCGCGTTGCCCGCGCTGGGCAGCGGCACCTCCAGCAGCGCGCGTGCCATCAACGACTCGGGCGTCGTCGTCGGCCAGGCGGACGCGGGAAACGTGGGCGTGCACGCGGTGCGGTGGACGCCGGACGGCACCGCCGTCGACCTCGGCACCCTGCCCGGAAGCACCTACAGCGGCGCCAACGGCGTGAACAACTCCGGGGTCGCCGTCGGCTACGCCTACCTGAGCTTCAGCTCGATCAAGCACGCGGTGCGGTGGAACGCCGACGGGACGAGCACCGACCTGGGGGTGCCCGAAGGCTACGAAGTCAGCGAGGCCCACGCGATCAACGACGACGGCACGATCGTCGGAGAAGCCATGGACAGCGACTACAAGCGCTGGCACGCCATCCGCTGGAACACCGACGGCACGGTCACCGACCTCGGCACCGCGCCTGGGGCTGCCGTCAGCTGGGCACTGGCGATCAACGGCGGCGGGACCATTGCCGGGACGTCGCAGACGGCGGCCAGGAAGAACCACGCGACGCGCTGGAATACCGACGGCACGGTCACGACGCTGCCCACCTTGCCGGGCGGGGACAACAGCGGCGCCGGGGGCATCAACAGGGCTGGTGTGGTCGTCGGGTTCTCCAACTCGACGGGCGCGCCGTCGCACGCGGTGCGCTGGAACCTCGACGGCACCGTGACCGATCTCGGCGCGCTGCCCGACGGCGGGGACACCAACGCCGAAGGGATCACCACCGACGGCACGATCGCCGGTATCGGGCACACCGCGGGGGACAGTCAGTTACACGCGCTGCGCTGGCCCGCCAGCTGACCAGTAATGGGGGGGGGGGGGGGGCGCGTTGTCGACCGGTTGTGTCTGCGAGTTGGTGCACCTGTCAGCCGCCGGGGGCGCCGACGACCGGGCGACCGCCGCGACGAAGAATCGCAGCGGTGATCTGGCGCGGGCGTTGC